>DVIZ01000110.1 GCA_018710905.1 Candidatus Scybalomonas excrementigallinarum
TTCCTATGAAATAAAAAAGCACTACGTGCGGACGAGGCGCAGGTCGCAATGGGGAAAATTTTACTTCGTAAACTGCGACCGCGCGGCAAAGTGTACGTTGCTAGAAGTTATTACTACATCAATTGCTTTCCCGTGGCCAAATGCGAAATGCATACTTAAATTTTTATGATGAAAATATGAGAGAAAATAAAAAAGAATGAAATAAGAACTGCTGTTTGTTCATTATATAATTATAGACGTTCCTATAAAAGAGAAAAAACAAAGGAGTGAACATATGATTTGTAAAAACTGTGGAACAAAGAGCAGTGGAAACTATTGTAGCCACTGTGGTATGCCATTAGAAAAAAATATGGAAAAAGAAGAGGCAGAGCAAAAAAAACAGCTACAAGAGGAGAGATTTCAAAGAGAAGAAGAAATAAGACGACAAGAAGAAGAGAAAAAACTGCAAGAAGAGACAGAACAAAAACAACAAAAAGAAGACAATAAAAAAAGAAAAGAAGTACAAATCGTAAAGAAGCAGGCAAAGAAATCGCCCACCGATTATTCGAAAAAGATGGGAAATGGTAAGTCAAAACCTTCAAATCGAAAAAAAACCAAGAAAAAGAAGATAAAAAGAAAGGGAGTATCGGGATTATTACCAACAAAGGTTATGCCTGTTAAGACAGTAAAAAAGACGATTTCAAGAGCGTTACAAGGAGTTTCTGTGTTGCTGATGTTAGGGATTGGTGCGGTACTCGTCTTTGCTTTTTGGAAAGAAAGAAATACGTTAGGAGCTTTACAGATGATGATAGAAGAAAGAAACTATCCATTGGCATTGTTTATAGCACTTATGGTTTGTATCATAGGCTTTGTATTGCTCTCTAGTATTTGGATTTTTTCAAAAAGAAAATTAGCCAGTGAAGAACGGATAAAATCCTTTGACTCAGGGCGAGGATTGTTGCCATTTCTTTTGATTGCCATTCTTGTTTTATTAGCACCTGAATTAAAAAGAGTAGTTCCACAAACCCATGAAGTGATCCAAGGATTTTTATTAACAATGGAACTTTTAACAGAACATCAAAAAGTGATTGGAACGTGTGCTGTGTTTGGATTTGTTGCATGTTTGTTCCGAAAACTTATGAGAATTTAGTATGGATTATAGATACAGTATTCCTTGACTTTTAATTATAATTGTTCTATGATTAGTATAACAAAGATATTTGTGGGATTAGAAAGAAAGGAGGAGTCCTTATGGCAATTGAAGAGATACAAATTGACTTTCAAAGTGGAGAAGCAATCTATTTACAGCTTAGGAATCAGATTATTATTGCCATTGCAAAAGAGGAACTCCAAGATGGAGAATCTTTGCCCTCCGTTCGCCAGCTAGCTGAATGTTTGGGTGTTAATATGCATACAGTGAATAAGGCATATTCTTTATTAAAGCAAGATGGTTATTTGCAATTGGATAGAAGGAAAGGGGCGGTTGTATCGGTTTCCGTACCTTGTGATAAGCAGTTGGAAGTACAAGCAATTTATGAGAGTATGGAGATGATTGTCGCCGAAGCTATTTGTAAAAATATTAGCAAAGAAGATATTTATCAAATTGTGGATAATATGTATGATATTTTTGGAAAATGATGAGAAACTTGTAAAAGAAAAATAAAAAATAAAAAGATCAAGGGAGGAACGAATGAGTTTTCAATTAGATTTATTTACTGAGAGAGCACAAAAAGCAATCTCTCTTGCACAAATATTTGCAAAAAAGTTAAAGCAAAATTACGTGGGAACGGAGCATTTAATCTATGGATTATTAAAAGAAAAAGCAGGAACTGCTGCAGAAATTTTAATAAGAAATGGTGTAGAAGAAGAGCGAGTGCAAAAAGCTATTAGCAGTTTTTTAGTCGAAGAAGAAGGAGTAAAATCACCTGTTTTTAGTCCGAAGTTAGAAGAAATTTTAGAAAAAAGTGTGGTAGAATCCAATAAAGATAAGCTTTCAAAAGCAGGAACGGAACATTTATTGCTTGCAATTATTGTAGATTTTGAAAATAGTGGCTGCCGTTTATTGGAACAAATGAATATCAATGTTCAAAAAGTCTTTTTGGATCTAATCAAAACGCTTGGTAGAGATACGAATCAAGCAAAGAATGATTATTACTTAAAGAGAAAGGCGACACAAGCGAAAAAGAAATCTACAACTCCTATGCTAGATCGCTATAGCAGAGATTTAACACAAATGGCAAAAGATGGAATGTTAGATCCTGTGATTGGAAGAGAGTATGAGATTCAACGCTTGATGCAGATCTTAAGCCGAAGAACAAAAAATAACCCTTGCTTAACAGGAGAACCAGGGGTTGGAAAAACGGCAATCGTAGAAGGGTTAGCCCAGATGTTGAGCCGTGGAACTGTTCCAGAAACGATTGCAGGAAAAAAACTATTATCGCTTGATTTATCCGCTATGGTAGCAGGAACGAAATACCGTGGAGAATTTGAAGAGCGTATGAAAAAGATGTTAGAAGAACTTCGTTCCAATGGAGAAGTGCTATTATTTATTGATGAAATCCACACAATTATTGGAGCTGGTGGTGCGGAAGGCTCTATGGATGCGGCTAATATTTTAAAACCAGCTCTTTCAAGAGGAGAAATTCAGATTATTGGTGCTACTACGAGAAATGAATATCGAAAATATATTGAAAAAGATGCTGCTTTAGAAAGAAGATTTCAACCAGTTGTCGTAGAAGAACCTAGTGAGGAACAGGCGATTCAAATATTAGAAGGATTATATCCACAGTATGAAAAGCATCATGGAGTAAAAATCTCTAAAGAGGCAATGAAGGCGGCGGTAACATTATCCGAACGATATATTAATGATCGTTTTCTTCCAGATAAAGCGATTGATTTAATGGACGAAGCATCTTCTAGAAAACGATTGCTTGTGTTAACTCCACCAACTCAATTGTCAAAATTAGAAGAAGAATTGCTCACTATTGAAAAAGAAAGAGAGGATGCTATCGAACGAGGAGACTTTGAAGAGGCATCTCTTTGGAATGAGAAACAAGGGAAGAAACAAAAGCAATACGATCGTGCGTGGAAGCGATATGAAAAAGAGAAAAAGTCAGCAGTGGAAATAACAGAAGATGATATTGCAGCAGTCGTTGCCATGTGGACAAAAATTCCAGTGGAACGTTTAAATGAAAAAGAGTCAGAACGACTTCTCCATTTAGAAGATACATTACACAAACGAGTGATTGGTCAAAAAGAAGCGGTATCTGCTGTTTCAAAAGCTATTAAACGAGGAAGGGTTGGGTTAAAAGATCCGAACCGTCCAGTAGGTTCGTTCTTATTCTTAGGGCCTACAGGTGTGGGAAAAACAGAACTTTCAAAGGCGCTCTCAGAAGCGATATTTGGTACAGAAGATTCCATTATTCGAATTGATATGTCAGAATATATGGAGAAGCATAGTGTATCAAAAATGATTGGTTCTCCACCAGGATATGTTGGATACGAAGAAGGTGGACAGTTAAGTGAAAAAGTCCGTCAACATCCATATTCAGTGATATTATTTGATGAAATAGAAAAAGCACATGAAGATGTATTTAATCTATTATTGCAAGTACTAGATGATGGACATATTACTGATTCACAAGGAAGCAAGGTTGATTTTAAAAACACTGTTATTATTATGACATCAAATACAGGGGCAAGCACGATTGTAGAGCCGAAAAAATTAGGATTTAAAACAAACTCCGATTCCAAAGTGGATTATGAAAATATGAAGTCTAATGTTATGGAGGAGTTAAAACATTCCTTCAGACCAGAATTTTTAAATCGTATCGATGAGATTATTGTATTCCATACATTGGAACGTCAAGAATTAATGCAGATTGTAGAATTGTTATTAAATGACTTAAAGAAACGGGCCTTTTTACAGATGGGAATCTCCTTAGAAGTAGATATTTCTGTGAAAGAATATATTTTAGAAAAAGGATATGATGAAAAATATGGAGCAAGACCTCTTAGAAGAGCTGTACAAACAGAGCTAGAAGACTTATTAGCAGAAGAAATTTTAAGCGGACATATGCAAGAAGGAAATGTTATCTTAGTGAAAATGGAAGAAGGTAAGGTACATTTTGAAAGAAAAGAAACGGTAGAAAAAAAATAAGAGTCATTTTGTCGGATTTCCATTTGTTTTACTGGAAATCTGATGAAAAATAATATATAATATTAGTAAATCAAAAGATATAGTTATGCATATTTTAGGAGGAAATAAAATGGCAGTTGTACAAGAATTAATTCGAGCAGAACAAGATAATAGTTTAAGTTTCGGGAATTACGAGTTAACAACGAAATCAAAAGTCTCTGATTTTGAACATGAAGGAGATTTATATAAAGTAAAAACGTTTCAAGAGATTACTAAATTAGAAAGAAACGGAATGTTTGTATACGAATCTGTTCCAGGAACAGCTGTTCATAATTTTAAAGCGAGTGATCGTGTTGTAAGTTTTTGTGTAGAGGCGAAAGAAGATGCACAGATTACGCTTGAATTAGAAGCAGAAAAAGAATATAAGATTTTCATTGATGATATTAATGTTGGTAAAATGAAAACAAATTTAGGTGGTAAGCTTCCATTAAGCGTAGAACTTGGAGATAAGGAAAAAGCTACTGTAAAAATTGAGAAATTATAATCTGTGTAGAAGGCATTTTAACAATTTTTATTGTTGGTCTACTACATAGAAAAAGAAAATCACAAAGAAAAGTGCGTACAAAAGAAAATGGACGCACTTTTTTTGTATGATAGGAAATTGTATTTCCTATCATACAAACTAGTAGTAACTGAAAGATGTAAAGAGTGTGAAATGCACATTTTTTACCATATAAGGTATAAGTTAGGCAACGAATAGAAGAGACAAAGAAAGGAAGAGAAAATGGCAAAAGCAAAGCAAATTTTTTTCTGTCAAGAGTGTGGATATGAGTCATCGAAGTGGATGGGACAGTGCCCAGGATGTCGTGCATGGAATACATTTGTAGAAGAAAAAACAGTGACTACACCAAAGGGAACGGTAAAAAAATCTAAGTTAGAGAGCAAAGAGCCTACCAGTTTATTCGAAGTATCCTCAAAGGAAGAGGAGAGGATTGGTACTGGAATTCCAGAATTAGATCGTGTATTAGGAGGAGGAATTGTAAGAGGTTCTTTGACTTTAGTTGGAGGAGATCCTGGAATTGGAAAGTCTACATTATTATTGCAAGTATGTAGAAATTTAGCCAATAAAAAGCATAAGGTTCTTTACATTTCGGGAGAGGAATCGTTAAAGCAAATTAAAATGAGAGCAGAGAGACTTGGAACGTTTGAAGAAGAAATGTATTTATTATGTGAGACAAATATAGAAGTATCTTGTGAGTCCATTTTAAAAGCCAAGCCAGATATGGTTGTTATTGATTCCATTCAGACAATGTGTTCCGAAGAGATTAGTTCAGCACCAGGAAGTGTATCGCAAGTACGAGAGGTAACTTCTCAGCTTATGATGCTTGCAAAACAAACGGGTACGGCCATTTTTATTGTAGGGCATGTGACGAAAGAAGGAGTTGTCGCAGGACCTAGAACGTTGGAGCATATGGTGGATACCGTGTTATATTTTGAAGGAGATCGTCATGCATCTTATCGAATTCTTCGAGGGGTAAAAAATCGTTTTGGCTCTACGAATGAGATCGGCGTATTTGAGATGTTACAAAATGGTTTAGAAGAAGTGCCAAATCCATCCGAAGTCATGTTAAATGGAAGACCGCTTGATAGTTCAGGCTCTGTTGTCGTTTGTTCTATTGAAGGAACGAGACCGATTTTAATTGAAATTCAAGCGCTTGTGACGGACACGAACTTTGGAATCCCAAGACGGACAAGCGTTGGAATTGATTATAATCGAGTTAATTTATTATTAGCAGTTTTGGAAAAAAGAGCTGGATATCAATTGGGCGGATGTGATGCCTATGTAAACTTAACAGGAGGAATGAAACTAGGAGAGCCTGCCATTGACCTTGGAATTGTGATGGCACTTGTTTCTAGTTATAAAAATAGAGCGATAGATTCTCATACATTAATTTTTGGAGAAGTGGGATTAACAGGAGAAGTTCGAGGGGTAAATATGGCGGAACAAAGAGTCTATGAGGCTCAGAAGATGGGATTTACAACTTGTATTCTTCCAAAGACAAACTTTGATAGTTTAAAAGGAGAATATAAAATAAAGTTAATCGGGGTATCCAATGTAAAAGAGGCGATTGATTTATTTTAATATTTGGAATAAAAGATGTATTGTTTCTAACAATGAACACGTTACCGAGCGCAAGGAAGTTGCTATAAGAGAAAAAGGCGATTGTAACAAAAAAGTATCTAGAAATCAAGAAAAGGATACTTTTTGTTACATCGCCTTTTATTTACACAAACACAACGAGTCATGCGAAAGCATTTATGCCATTTAAGAAAACACCGAATAAGAAATTACGCTTATAGGAATTTGAGACTATAAAAGTATAATTCCATGGTTTGCACACTCTTCTGCAATTTCATCAGGCCAAAGAGAGGCTTGAATTTCTCCAATATGAGCTTTTCTTAAGAAGAACATACAAAGTCTAGACTGTCCAATACCACCACCGATTGTATAAGGAAGTTTTTGTTCTAAAATTGCTTTTTGGAATGGAAGGCCAGCGCGTTCTTCACAGTGGCTTAATTTTAATTGTTTCATAAGGCTTTCTTCATCGACACGAATTCCCATAGAAGAGAGTTCAAGGGCAATATCAAGAACCGGATAGTAGACAATAATATCTCCGTTTAATTCCCAATCATCGTAATCAGGTGCGCGTCCATCGTGTTTTTCACCAGAAGCTAATTCTTTTCCAATTTGCATAATAAAGACAGCACCTTTTAATTTTGCAATATTATATTCTCTTTCTTTTGGCGTCAAAGATGGGTACATATCTTCTAATTCTTGAGAAGTAATAAAGAAGATATCTTTTGGAAGAATTTCTTCAATATAATCGTATTGAATCGCCATATATTTCTCTGTTTTTTTGAGGCAACTATAAATAATTCGAACCGCCTCTTTTAAAGTATCTAAGTTACGATCATCTTTATGTATAATTTTTTCCCAGTCCCATTGGTCTACATAAAGGGAATGAATGTTATCCGTATCTTCGTCACGACGGATGGCATTCATATCGGTATAAAGACCTTCTCCCTGAGAAAAACCATATTTTTGTAGAGCAAAACGTTTCCACTTCGCAAGGGAGTGAACAATTTCGGCTGGAGAATCATTTTGTTCTTTGATTCCAAAAGAAACGGGGCGTTCATAACCATTTAAATTATCATTGAGACCTGATTGTGGTACTACAAATAATGGTGCCGTCACACGAAGTAAGTTGAGTTGTTTTGTTAATGTCTGTTGAAAGAAATCCTTCACCGTTTTGATAGCAATTTGCGTATCATAGAGGTTAAGTTCTGAATGATAGTCTTTTGGTATAATAAGATGTTGCATATTTGATCCTCCTTTTTTCTTTGAAAATACAATTTAAAATAAGTTTTTAAAATATGAAACGATTTTAACATTAGTTTGATAGTTTTGTAAAGTGATAACTTATTAAAAATAAAATAATCAGAGAAAAAATATAACGAAAAATAGGGAATGAAAAATTTATATTGGAAACGGAATGCACAGAAAGTTGCTTGAAACTTAGCAATACTTGTTGTTATAATGATAAAAAAAATCGAATGAATAAGAATTATTGGGGTGATATAGATGAAAATAGAGATATTAGAGTATTTGAAATTAGTCGTAAATAGTCATAATGTGGATATGAAAATTGTTGCAAAAGACGAACGATTATGGATAGGGGAAAGTTTATATCCTATGATGGATCATGGAATGGAAATCGAAAAGGAAATTGAGCAAGGGATTTTATATTATGCATTAGGATTTTTTGAGGAAGAATATTGTATTTTTCGAATACCAGAAGGGGAAGAGAAGGCACTTCATTTTGTTGTCATAGGTCCCTATAAAAAGAATGTTTTTGAACACTATGAATTTCATGAATTGTTAAAAAATTATCAAATAACTCCTTCCGCTTATAAAGAAATAGAAGAATATTATAATTCTATCCCTATCATAACAAATGATAATACATGGTTTACTATGATTTCTTCCACTTTAAAATTGCTATATGAAAAAGAACAGATAAAAGTTCAATTTTTAGAAGGCATAAGAAAAGAGGGGAAAAGTGAATTTGAGCTTCCTTGCACACAAGAAGAGAAAGCGCTATCTTTTCAATTAATAGAGCAGAGATATCAAATCGAACAGGAAATACTTTTGGCGGTTTCACAAGGCAATACAGAAAAAGCACTAGAGTTTTTAGGCCAGTTAAATAAATATCAAATTACAAGGAGATATAAAGAAAAAAATCGAAATTATCGGAATTTACTAATTAGTTTTAACACACTTTGTAGAAAATCTGTAGAATCTTCTTGTGTCCACCCTGTATATATCGATGAGTTATCGGCGAAGTTTGCAAAGCAAATAGAAACTATTTGTTCTGAGAGAGAAGCTGCCAAATTAAAAATGCAAATGATAAGGAAATACTGTATTCTTGTGAAAAATTATTCCTTGAAAGGATATTCTCCATTTATACAAAAAATTATAAATTACATTGAAATGAATTTAGATTCAGAGCTAACATTAAAAGCTCTTGCAGAAAAATTTTCTGTTAATGCCAGTTATTTATCCGATGTTTTTAAAAAAGAAGTGGGGGAAACATTAACATCTTACGTGAATCATAAACGAATTAAGAAGGCTATTTTTTATTTGAATACATCACAAATGCAGGTACAAGAAATTGCTGGTGAAGTAGGAATTGTAGATTCGAATTATTTTATCAAACTATTTAAAAAAATAGTAGGGAAAACACCAAAAGAATATCGGAATTCTATTTTAATGAAAGCATAAATCTGTTATTTTTACTATTTTGTCCAAAAATTATACCCTTAAATCGATGAAAAATGTGATAAGATCGTTTTAAACGACCACAAGGATATTTGTAACGTTGATTAGGTTTGTGATGGAGGAAATAGCAAATGAAAAAGATTTTTATTTCGGGTTTTTCGGATGAAATTAGTTCCGATTTTAATGAGCAGCTACGAGTTGTAACAGAACTGGGGATGGAGTATATTTCTTTGAGAAGTGCGGATGGCAAAGGAATTGCCGATTACACAGTAGAAGAAATCAAAGAAACAATATTACCTAGATTACAAAAAGCAGGTGTGAAAGTATCTTCTCTTGGCTCACCAATTGGAAAGATTAAAATTGATCAAGAAGAGGAGTTTCAAACACAATTAAAGCAATTAGAAGAGTTATGTAAAATATGTCATGTACTAGATTGTAATTACATTCGTATTTTTAGTTTTTATATGCCAGATGGAAAAAATCCAGATGATTACAAAGAGGAAGTTATTAAAAAATTAAAAAAATTTGATGAAATTGCAAAAAAATACGACGTTATTTTAATCCATGAAAATGAAAAAGATATCTATGGTGATACAAAAGAACGATGTAAAGTGATTTTGGATGCATTAGGAAGTGAGCACTTTAAAGCTGCATTTGACTTTGCAAATTTTGTTCAGTGTAAGGAAGATCCAGAGCAATGTTTTGAAATGTTAAAGGAACATATCGCTTATATTCATATTAAAGATGCCGTTACAAAGGAAAAAGAAAATGTGCTATGTGGAACGGGAGAAGGAAAGATTCCAGAGCTTTTAGCTCGAGCAATTAACGAAGAAGGATATGAAGGATTTTTAACATTAGAACCACATCTTGTTATCTTTGATTCTCTTCAAACATTAGAAGTAGAGAATGCAGAAAAAATTATTAAGGAAAATAAAGCAAAAGATGGTGCAGAAGCCTATGCAATGCAATTTCACGCATTACAAGAAATATTGAAAAAAATAGAAAAAAACGATTAACTATCGACAAAAATAGAAAATAATGTCATTGAAAAAGGAGAAGAGAAAATGAAAAAAGTTCGTTTTGGTTTAATTGGGATGGGAACACAAGGAAGTGCTTATGCAGGTTTTTTAACAGGAAAAGCAGGGATGGCGGGAATGCCAGCACCAGAATGTCCTCCTCATTGTACCGTAGGTGCATTATGTGATATCGATCCAGAAAAAGAAGCAATGTGCAAAGAAAAGTATCCAGAGCTTCCATTTTTTAAAGATTGGAAAGAGTTGGTGAATTCAGGAACTGTAGATGCCGTTATTACAACAGTACCTCATTATTTACATACAGAGATTGCTATTTATTGTTTAGAGCATGGAATGAATGTATTGGTAGAAAAACCAGCTGGGGTTTATGCAAAAGAAGTGCGTAAGATGAACGAATGTGCAGCAGCTCATCCGGATGTGGCATTTGGTATTATGTTTAATCAACGTACGAATAAACTATATCAAAAAATCAAAGAAATTGTAGAATCTGGAGAATTAGGAGAAATTCGCCGTTCTAATTGGATTATTAATTCTTGGTGGCGTCCAGATAGTTATTACCGTCAAAGCGATTGGCGTGCAACTTGGGGCGGAGAAGGTGGAGGCGTCTTAGTAAACCAAGCTCCACATCAACTCGATTTATGGCAGTGGATCTGTGGTGTGCCAAATAAAGTATATGCAAAATGTTTATACGGCTGTCATAGAGATATTGTAGTAGAAAATGATGTAACAATAGTAACAGAATATCCAAATGGAGCAACAGGAAGTTTTATTACTTGTACGCATGATCCAAATGGAACAGATCGTTTAGAAATTGATTTGGATAATGGAAAAATTGTGGTAGAGGGAAGTAAAAAAGCTACCGTATATCGTTTGAAAAAATCAGAAGATGAATTAAATCGCACCATGTCTATGATGGAATTAGCAAAAATTACATCTGGAAACTCTGCTGGAGGAGAAGGTTTATACACAACGGAAACATTTGAAAATACAGATGGATGGGGTGTACAGCATACGACAGTTATGGAAGACTTTGCACTTCACATTTTAGAAGGAACACCATTATTAGCTCCAGGAGCGGATGGAATTAATGGAGTAAACTTAGCAAATGCTACATTATTATCAAGCTGGTTAGGAAAAGAAGTGGAATTGCCAGTGGATGAAGACTTATATTTAGCAGAACTTAATAAGAAAATTGCACAAGAAGGTAAGTTTCCAACACGTTAATGAGAGGGTGAATCTCATTAACAGCAGGGAAACAATGGGAGGAAGCGTATGAAAAAGGCAGCAGTTATCGGCTTAGGCGATGTTTCTTATGTTCATTTAGCAGCGATTGAGAAAAATCCCAATATCGTTTTATGTGCAGTTTGTGATAAAGAGGAAGCTATGAGAGAAAAAGCTCCCATAGGAATTCCCTATTATAAGGATTATAAAGAGATGGTAGAAAAGGAAAATCCTGATTGTGTCCATATCTGCCTTCCTCACTATTTACATTATCCTGTGGCAAAAGAATTAGTGGAAATGGGAATTCATGTGTTTTGTGAAAAGCCAGTTGCTCTTCATACAAAAGAAGCAGAAGCTTTTGTAAAATTAGAAGAAGAACAACAAAAAGTCCAGATTGGAATTTGCCTACAAAATAGAAGAAATGAAACGGTCGAAATGCTGAAATCTATGATTGAAAGCAAAAAATATGGTGATGTAGTGGGGACAAGAGGTATTGTTCCATGGTATCGACCACTTTCTTATTACACAACAAAGCCTTGGAGAGGAAAGTGGGAAACCGCTGGTGGCGGTTGTATGATTAATCAGTCCATTCATACTCTTGATTTACTCTATTATTTAGGTGGTGAAATTCAAGGAGTAAGTGCCTCTGTCAGTCAAATACTTGGTTATGATATTGAAGTAGAAGATACGGTAACCGCACAGCTTTCTTATAAAAATGGGGCAAAAGGATTGTTTTTTGCAACAAATGCCAACCACAAAAATGAATCCGTACAGATTGTCGTCCAGTTAGAACGAGCAGAGTTTCGAATTTATGATAATATTTTATATCAAGTTATGGAAGACGGAAGTTGTAAAAAACTAATGGAAGACAACAAAATGTGTGGAAGTAAATTTTATTATGGGGCAAGTCATGGAAAATTAATTGATGAATTTTATCGTTCACTGGAAACAGGCAATAGAACCTATGTGAAAGTGAGTGATGCAATGATGAGTATTGCGCTCATTGATGCCATTCAAATGGCAGGAAAAACAGGAAACTATGTTACAGTCACGACATAAAAGAAAATGATAAAGTAAAAATGGCTTAGATTTATGAAAACGGGAGGGTCTGTTATGAAAAAAGGATTAATCGGTATTCAGATGAGTACAATTAAGAAAAAAATAGAAGAACTTGGTGCATATGAAACACTAAAAGCTTGTGCAGAACTAGGATATCATTGTGTGGAAATTTCTCAAGTTGCAATGACACCTGAAAATGTAGCAGGAATGAAAAAGGCTTGTGATGAATTTGGGATTAAAGTAGCTGCTTGTAGTGCTTCTTTAGAACCAACAATGCCAGGAATGCCAGGAGAATTTTTGGTAAGCGATTTTGATAAAATAGTAGCAGATTGTAAAGCGTTAAATTGCGATATGCTTCGTATTGGAATGTTGCCAATGAATTGTATGGGAAATAGAGAAAAAGCATTGGACTTTGTAAGAAGAGCAGATGAAATGGCTGGCAGACTAAAGGAACATGGAATTGATCTCTACTATCACAATCACCATATTGAATTTGTAAAATATGATGGAGAATATTTGTTAGACATTATCAAAAACAACACAAAATATATGGGATTTGAATTGGATATTCATTGGATTCATAGAGGTGGAGAAAATCCAGTTGAATTTATTAAAAAATACGATGGAAGAATTCGTCTTTTACATTTAAAAGATTATCGCATTGCAGAAGTTAAACTTCCAGAAGGTGGTTATAATCCAGAGACTTTTATGCAGGCCTTTACAAGCAATGTGCAGTTTGCAGAAGTGGGAGAAGGAAACCTTCCAGTAAAAGAATGTATGGAAACAGCATTAGCATGTGGCAGTGAGTATTTCTTAATTGAACAAGATGATACGTATGGAAGAGATCCATTTGAAAGTTTAAAAATCAGCCGTGATAATTTAATAAAATTAGGATATGAAGATTGGTTTACATTATAAGATTAAAAAATAATCAATCATTATAATCTTTGTATCTATTAAGAGAAAGGATTATATAAAAGGCACCTTTCCGATTTTATGAATAGAAGTGTTTCAGCTATTAGTCATAGAAGGAAAGGTGCCTTTTTTGGTTGGTGTAAAGGGTTTATAATGTTGATGACTGACATAAGTCATAGAAACTCGTTTCACGAGTTTCTCATTGGTAAAAAAAATGAAAAAATAATATTGACATGAAAATAAGAATATGGTAACATATAAAACATCGCTGAAAAAGAACGAAAAACATCTAAAGAAGTAAAAAAAGATGAAAAAAGTTCTTGACAAGATAGAATAAATAAGATATAATAAATAAGCTGTTTCGAAAGAAACAAAAGAAAATTGATAATTGAATAATGAAACAACCTTGAAAATTCCAAGAGATATAAAGATTGAGAAATCAACAACCCAAACACAGTAAATAAGGAATAAATTAGCCAAGCTAAGTTTTCGCGAAAGCGATGAGGAAAGCAAAAAGTTCTTTTTGTTTGACGAACGCCCGCGACGCACGATGAAATCGTGTGTGAACTTGAGATCAAATAGGAACATGAGAGTTTGA
>DVIZ01000111.1 GCA_018710905.1 Candidatus Scybalomonas excrementigallinarum
GGGATTTAAAAGAGAATATAGAAAAAGGTTTTGACACGAGCCTAATCTTATCGTTAATAGATACAAAGGTGTCTTTGGTAATAAAAGTCTTGTGGAAACTCATTAGTCTTATATACTTTCGAGTATATTTGTAAGTGAATGTACATAAGAACCCAACGTGATTTAGCCGTTGGAGTGTCAGAAAGAAATACCCTATTTATCTTGTGAATTATAAAGGAGAGGATATTTGTCTTTGCCAAGCACCATTGGGCGCTGCTACGTCTGTTCAAATATTAGACTGGTTAATTGGGTATGGGGTAAAAAAAATAATATCTGCTGGTTCTTGTGGAGCGCTAGTTGATTTGCCTGAGAACGTTTTTTTAGTACCAGCGAAGGCCTTACGAGATGAAGGCGCATCTTATCATTATCTACCACCTTCAAGATTTGTAGAGTTAAATAAAGATGTTTTAAAAGCGATTGAAGCTACTTTAACAGAAAAAGGATTGCCTTATATAGAATGCACTACTTGGTCTACCGATGGCTTTTATAGGGAGACAAAAGATATGGTTTGTTATAGAAAAGAAGAAGGTTGTTCCGTTGTAGAAATGGAATGTGCAGGGTTAGCAGCCTGTGCCGAATTTCGAAAGATTGATTTTGGACAAATATTGTTTACGGCAGATTGTCTTGCAAATATCTCTGATTATGATGAAAGAGGTTGGGGAAGGCATTCCTTGGAAAAAGCGCTCTTTCTTTGCTTAGATATTGTTGTAAATCTTTAAAAAGGATAGAGAGGAGAAAAGGAAAATCGAGATGAAAAATGCTATTTTTTATTATAAAGAGAAAGACGCACCAAAGCCCAATAAACCAAATCATATAGGAACATCAGTTTTAATACAATGTCAGGATAAGTTGTTGTTAGAACATAGAAAAGATAGTGATACATGGGCGGTTATCGGTGGTGGTTTAAACATTGATGAGAGTTTAATAGAGGGAGCAATTCGAGAAGTAAAAGAAGAAACAGGGATACTATTGGATAAAAAAGATTTAGAATTTTATAAAATATATGACGATCCAACAAGAATTGCTAGCTATCCAGATGGTAATATTATGAGAATAATTACCGTGGTATACCGAATTTTTCTTAATGAATTGCCAACTGTTGTTTGTAGTTCAGAATCAAGAGAACTTAAGTTTTTTAGGAAAGAGGAATTAAAAGATATTTCGATATCAGCGACGCATATTCCAATAATAGAAGATTATTTGTTGGAAATAGAAAGCGAGTCCATTTGTTTGAAATAATTTTATATAATTTTACATAGTATGAGGTGAAAAATGACAACAGTATATTTTGTAAGACACGCAGAACCTAATTTTAATAATCATAACGATATGGCAAGAGAGTTGACGGAAAAAGGACTAGAAGATAGAAAATTAGTCACCGAGTTTTTATGGGATAAAAACATCGATTTTGTTTTATCAAGTCCTTATAAGAGAGCCGTAGATACTGTAAAAGATTTTTCTGATAAGAAAAATTTAGATATCCATATAATAGAGGATTTTCGAGAACGAAAAATAGATAGTGTATGGATTGAGGATTATGAGGCGTTTTGTAAAGCGCAATGGGAGGATTTTAATTATAAGCTATCGGATGGAGAAACATTAGGAGAAGTGCAGAAGAGAAATATGGAAGCGTTAAACTATGTTTTGAAACAATATGAAGGAAAAAATATAGTGATTGGAAGTCATGGGACAGCATTGAGTACGATTATCAATTATTATGACAATACTTTTGGATACAAAGAATTTCAAAAAATAAAAACGTTGATGCCATGGGTTGTTAAATTTGTATTTGATGGGACAGAATGTATCCAGATAGAAAAGTATAATCTATTTTCCGTTATGCGGAATGAATAGTCATATAAGAGCGTTTGTGCTCTTATATGACAGGTGAGTACGAGGGTGAGAAGTTTGTAATCCTTGTATTTGAATTCAGATTAAAAAATTTCAGATATAAGAATAAAAAAAATAAAAAAGTAAATAAGATTTGTGAGGAATATAACATACTCTTTGTTAGAAGGTTAAAAAAATAACCTGATAGAATATAAAATATTATGCGTTTTATATAATCATAATACTGACTAATCAAAACAGATAAAAAGTTACTATTGACTAATAATCATTACTGTTATTAAAATATAGTTAGAAACAAAAGGTGTATATGAAAGAAAGAAGGGATAATGTTGAGTACAAATTACAAATTTTATATAAATGGTGAATGGAGAGAGAGCCAAACAAAAGAAGTAATCGATATTGTATCTCCTTACAATGATACTATTGTAGGTAGAGTTCAGGCGATCTCACAAGGGGAAGCAAATGAAGCGATTCAGGCTGCAAAATTAGCGCAAAAAGAATGGGAGCAGATTTCTATTAGAGAACGTGGAGATTATTTATATAAATGGATCCAAGAGTTAGCTAAGATGAAAGAAGACATTGCAACAACTATTATGCAAGAAGTTGGCAAAGGATTTCATGATGCAGTAAAAGAAGTTGAGAGAACGATCGACTTAATAAGATTTACGATTGAAGAAGCGATTCACTTATATGGAGAAAGTATGCTAGGTGAAAATTTCCCAGGAGGTAGTCGTTCAAAAATTGCGATCAGTCATCGTGTACCATTAGGAGTTGTTCTTGCGATTTCTCCATTTAACTATCCTGTGAATTTATCCGCAGCTAAGATTGCACCAGCGTTAATTAGCGGTAATACAGTCGTATTTAAACCTGCTACACAGGGAGCGATTAGTGGGATTAAAATGATCGAAGCTTTGCATAAAGCAGGATTACCAAAGGGCGTATTAAATGTTGTAACTGGACGTGGCTCTGTGCTTGGTGACTATTTAATTGAGCATCCAGACATTGATATGATTTCTTTTACTGGTGGAAGTGAAACAGGAAGACATATTGCAAAATTAGCTAATATGATACCTTTAGTTATGGAATTAGGTGGTAAAGATCCAGCGATTGTTGTAAAAGATGCAAACTTAGATCTTGCTGCAAAACAGATTGTTTCTGGAGCATTTTCTTATTCAGGACAGCGTTGTACAGCGATTAAGCGTGTATTTGTTGAAGAAGAAGTTGCGGATGAATTGGTATCCAAGTTGACAAAAGAGTTAGAAGGTGTGACAATCGGTTCTCCAGAAGAAAATAAAATGATCGTTCCACTTATCGATAAGAAATCAGCAGACTTTGTTCAAGGGCTTATTGATGATGCCATTGAAAAGAAAGCAGTATTAATTACAGGAAATAAACGTGAAGGTAACTTAATTTACCCAACATTATTAGATCATGTTACAGCGGATATGAGATTAGCATGGGAAGAACCATTTGGACCTGTTTTACCAGTAATTCGTGTAAAGAGTGTTGATGAAGCAATTGAAATGAGCAATAAATCCGAATATGGTTTACAGGCAAGTATTTTCTCACAAGACATAGATCAAGCCTTTACTATTGCTGGAAAAGTTCAAGCAGGTTCTGTTCAGATTAACGGAAGAACAGAAAGAGGACCCGATCATTTCCCATTTATCGGAACAAAGGGATCTGGAATGGGGACACAAGGTGTTAGACGTAGTATCGAATCTATGACTCGTGAAAAAGTGACAGTAATTAATATTAACTAATATTTTCTTTCCATAAACGAATAGTAAAAATAAAATAATAATTATAATATAAAAGAAACTTTAGCAGAATAATA
>DVIZ01000112.1 GCA_018710905.1 Candidatus Scybalomonas excrementigallinarum
AATTCTGCATTTCATCAAGCTGTCCCCTCGTAAAAGTGGCCTGTTTTTTGGTTAAGGAATAGGACAACCGAGGGGCCGAGGCTCAAAAAAGCCCGGAATATCAAGGAAAATCATCGCTCAGACGATTGAAATACGGTCTCAAAGCAGCTCGTCGTGCTCCACAGTTCTCAAAACGTTAATCGACGTTTCAGAACGTACAATTTTACAAAGATTATTCAGAACCTCTCAAGGAAACTTGGGAGGTTTTTCTTCTGTAAAAAATTATATTTCTCATTGATTTTCTTATCAGATCTGATTACTATAAAAAATAGCATTTTATTTGGGAATAGATACAATATTAACTTGACTTTTTTTTATGAGATATATTATATTAAACGGTGCGGAGTATAAGCAAGAAAATATAAAAATAAAGAAAAGTAACATACAAAATTTTATTAGATACATGACGACAATGAGTAGTAATAAGGGGGCCAAATGAAGAAACTTTATATCATTATTCTTGTTTTATTATTATCTTTTGGAAATATAATACCAATACAAGCGAAAGACAGGAAAGTAATAAAAGTTGGATATCCGATTCAGCAAGGTTTAACAGAAAAAGATGAAGAAGGAAATTATATAGGATATACGGTAGATTACCTGAATGAAATAAAGAAATATACGGGATGGTCATATGAGTTTGTAGAGGTGGATGGAGATCTGAATGAACAGCTCATTACCCTTTTAAAAATGCTAGAAGATGGCGAAATTGATGTAATGGGTGGAATGGTCTATAGCGATGATATGGCTCAAATTTATGATTATCCAGGCTATAATTATGGTGTTGCTTATACGACGTTGGCAGTTCGAAAGGATGATGGACGTTGGATTGCCGATGATTTTCAACATTGGGATGGTATAAAAGTTGGAATATATGGTAAAGTTACGAAACGCATGCAGGAATTAGAGAAATTTGCCAATGTCAATGGTTTTACTTACGAAGTAGTGGAAAAAGATAACTATGAAGAGATGTTGGCATCTCTTGAGAGTGGTGAAATCGATGCGATGTTGCAGGTGGATATTTCAATGGAAGAGGATTTAAGGGCAATTGCTAAGTTTTCACCAGTTCCTTACTATTTTGCAATCAGTAAGGGAAATCAGGATTTGGTGCGAGAAATGAATAGTGCATTATCCAATATTGCGTCAGGGAATCCTTATCTTCAAGCCAACTTATATGAAAAATATTTTAATGTAAATGATGAATTTGTTCTTTCAGAAGAGAATAGAAAATATATTGAATCCCTCGGTACGATTAAAGTATTATTGATGGATGGAAATGCGCCGATTCAATATTATGATAAAAAGGCAAAAGGGATTGCAGTGAGTTATTTGGAAAAAATCAAGGAGAAGACAGGACTGCAGTATGAAATCATTGTGACGCACGAAGAAAAAGAGTGTATGAGTCTGATTAAAAATAGGAAAATTGATTTGATACTTGGTGTTCCGAGCAATTCTGATATTATTACGGAGTTGGATTTGAATATGTCCTTGCCATATTTAGATAGTTATGCTATCTGGGTTTCTGGAAATATTACAGATATAGATTTAGTCCAAGAAGAGAAGTTTAATCACAACACAGAAAGTGCGTTAAAAGCCTTGAATAAAGGGAAAAATATAGCAGGCTATTTAGACTCTTATTGTACGAATTTTTATCTTCAGAAAAGTCGTCTATATAAAAATATAAAGGTCGATATGAATGACTCCGATAAAATCCAATATTATATGGGATTGGTAGATAAACAAAAAATATATTTATTGTCAATTATCAATGCGGTGATCAATTCGGTTAGTGAAGAACAAAAACAGGAAATTATATATGAAAATACAGTTGTTCCTATGGATTATACATTACTTGAATTTATTCGTAGCTTTTATTGGCAGATTATAGCATTTATCTTATTTATATTGTTTCTTGGAATTTTAGTCTATGTAAGAAGTATTAAGGTAAAAACTTCCATGCTTAATGAGATTGTGATACAGCAGAAGAGAGTGAGTGAGTTAGCTAAATTAATGGATGAGTGTATTTTTGAATATAATTATTGTGATGACACTATGAAAATTCAAAATAATACCTTTATGTTCGATAAGAAACATAGAATAGAAAATTATATGGAATACGAAAAACATCATTTTATAAGAGAAATGATCCAAAAAGAAGAAGATGGAGAAAAAGACTTTACATTAGAAATTCTAGGACAAAAACGATGGTATCGAGTGATATTAAAAGTAATTAAAGGAAAAAATGGTGTTTCCACTTATGCATTAGGGAAAATTTATGATGTAAATGCAGAAGTAACAGAGCATCAGGATTTAATTGAGCGTTCGAAACGGGATCCGTTGACAAATCTTTTAAATCGCGCAGGAGCCGAAGAGGAAATTCAAAGAATATTAAATAGCGCTTCTATGGAAGGAAGTTTACTATTATTTGATATTGATAACTTTAAGGCGATTAACGATAATTTAGGACATCCAGAAGGGGATGAAGTATTAAAAAATATTGCTCGGCTTATGGAGATTTTCTTTGAAGACAGCGATGTTAAATGTAGACTTGGAGGAGATGAATTCCTCGTATTCTTGAATAGGAAAGTGGATAAGGAACAATTAAACCTTTTATTAGAGCAATGGGTAATTAAAACGCAACAAGAGCTCTTTAATAGGTACAAAGATCTATTTGTATCTGTGAGTATCGGGGCAACTCTTGTAGCAAAAGAAGGAGAGATTTATAAGAATCTTTATAAAGAAGCTGATATTGCTATGTATCGAGCAAAACTAAATGGAAAAAATGGATTTTCTATTTATGAAAAGAACGATGAAATATAAAAGAAGGATAAAAAAAGAATCCTAAAGAAAGAGACGATTACAAAAAGAAAGTATTTTGTAATCGTCTTTTTGCACACTTTGTTTCTGTTTGATTGTAAACTTAAAATAAAAAATAGTTTACAATAAGGAAAAGATCGAGTATACTTTCTATAAAAGGAAAGGAAGTTGCATATGAGTTTAAAAGAAAAAGTTTTATTATTATTGAAAAAAAGAGAAGGCGAATTTTTATCAGGGCAAGAGATTGCTCTACAGTTAGAAGTGACAAGAGCGGGTGTTTGGAAAGCGATAAAGGCATTACAAGAAGAAGGCTATCCCATTGAGGCAGTGACAAATCGGGGGTATGCATTACAGAGTATGCCAGACATTTTATCAGCAGTAGGAATTGAACAGGAACTATCCGAAGACAGTAAGCAATTACACATTCAAGTGGAGAAGGTACTAGATTCTACCAATACAAGATTGAAACAGATGGTCACTGAAGGGGAAACAAGAGATATGGTGTTACTGGCAGAGGAGCAAACAGGAGGACGAGGTCGCTTTGGACGAGTCTTTTTTTCTCCCCAAGGGACAGGACTTTATATGAGTTTTTTATTGCATCCACAATTGCACTATAGTGAAGGAGAACTTTTGACTACAGCGGCAGCGGTGGCAGTTGCAAAAGCTCTTGAGAAAATCAGTGGAGAGGAAGCACAGATTAAGTGGGTAAATGATGTTTGGGTAGGTGGAAGAAAAGTATCTGGTATTTTAACAGAAGCCTCTACATCTTTGGAGTCTGGACAATTAGAATATGCCATTATTGGGATAGGAATTAATGTAAAAGAACCAGTAGATGGGTTTCCGCAGGAGTTAAAAGATATCGCTCGTTCGGTATTTCCAAATACGATAAAGAAAGAAAATTTAAGAAATCAATTGGCAGGAGAGATTATTAATCAATTTATGTCATATTATAAGGAAATTCGAAAAAAGGAGTTTTTTAAAGAATATAAAGAACGTTCCTTTGTGATTGGAAAAGAGATTTCTGTGTTGCGAGCAGGAACGACAAGAAAAGCAAGAGCGTTGGAAATTGATGATCACTGCCACTTAAAAGTGCAATATGAAGACGGAACGATTGAATATTTATCAAGTGGAGAGATTAGTATTCGACTATAGCGAAAGGAGAACGAAATGAGCCGAACAAGAAATATGGTTTTATGTGCGATGTTTACGGTATTAGTTGCTATTGGGGCTTTTATTCGAGTGCCAGTACCATTTGTACCATTTACACTACAAGTGTTATTCACGACATTAGCTGGACTCATTTTAGGGCCAAAATTAGGGGCAATGAGTGTAACTTTGTATGTGGCACTTGGATTACTAGGACTTCCGATTTTTGCATCAGGTGGAGGAATTGGATATGTGTTTCAGCCAACTTTTGGGTATTTAATCGGATTTATTATTGGAACGTATGTAACGGGTTCTATTGCTTATCAAGAAGAAAATCCATCGAGAAAGCGTTTGCTTGTGGCATGTCTTTTAGGACTTTTTATCGTTTATTTTTGTGGGACAAGTTATTATTGGTTTATTATGACCTTTTATTTGAAATCGCAGATAGGATTATGGACATTATTTTTTTACTGTGTTCTTTTATCTGCGCCAGGGGATATTTTTCTTTGTTTTGTAACCGCTGGTTTTGGAAAACGTTTACTTCCAATCATAAGAAGAGAATTAGAGATAGGAGTGTAAAGTATGGAATTTGTAGAGCAGTTAAAACAGGAAGTATTCAAGGGAAAACAAATTGGGAGAGAAGAAGCACTGCGACTTTATGAAGCACCGTTAGAAAGCCTTTGTAAAGCAGCCGATGAAATCAGAGAATATTTTTGTGAAGATGTATTTGATATTTGTACGATTATCAATGGAAAGAGTGGGAGATGTTCTGAGGACTGTAAATATTGTGCTCAATCAGTTCATTATCCAACAACAGTGGAAGAATATCCATTACTAGGACGAGAAGAGATTGTCAAACAGGCAAAATATAATGAGGAAAAGGGGGTTTTGCGTTATTCCATTGTCACATCAGGAAGGACGTTATCAGAGAAAGAGGTAGAAGAAGTTTGTGAAACCGTAAGACAGATACGTAAGGAAACGAAGATTGAAGTTTGTGTTTCTCTAGGACTTTTAAAAGAGGAGCAATTCCAGAAATTAAAAGAAGCAGGAGTTAGTAGAATCCATAACAATTTAGAAACATCAAAAAGAAATTTTCCAAATATTTGTACCACTCATACTTATGAAGAGAAAATAAAAGCCATTCGTTTTGCAAAGAATGTTGGGTTAGAAGTCTGTAGTGGTGGCATTTTAGGTCTTGGAGAAACCGTAGAAGATCGCATTGATCTAGCACTTGCTATTCGAGAACTAGGGATTTACTCTATGCCAGTCAATATACTAAATCCGATTGCAGGAACTCCATATGAAGGAGAGGAAACCTTAACGGTAGAGGAAATTAGAAGAAGCGTTGCAGTCTTTCGTTTTTTACTTCCCAATGCATCTATTCGTCTAGCAGGAGGCAGAGGGTTATTAGAGGATAAAGGAAGAAGTTGTTTTACTTCTGGAGCCAATGCAGTTATTTCTGGCGATATGTTAACAACAGCAGGAATTACAGTGGATACTGATTCAAAAATGATAGAAGAACTAGGATATCGAAAGGAACTTTGGAATGGAACGAGGGATTTTTATAACGGGGACAGGGACTGATGTAGGGAAGACTTATGTGACTGCGCTTCTTGTAAAGAAATTAAAAGAGCTTGGAATTTCCGTTGGCTATTATAAAGGAGCCATTAGTGGAGCTGATTGTATTGCTAGTAGTGATGCTGGTTATGTAAAAAAAGTAGCAGGATTGGAACAAGACGAAAATACGTTAGTTTCCTATTTATATCAAAATGCAGTTTCTCCACATCTTGCAGCAAAGTTAGAAGGAAATCCTGTGGAATTAAAAAAAGTAAAAGAAGATTTCCAAAAGGTATCAAAACAATACGAGTTTGTTGTTATGGAGGGAAGTGGTGGAATTGTCTGCCCTATTCGTTATGATGAGACAGAGCATATCTTTTTAGAGGATTTTATAAAAACTTTAAATCTCCATACGCTTTTGATAGCCGATGCAGGACTTGGAACGATTAATGCGGTTGTTTTAACCGTCCAATATTTGCGTCAAAAAGGAATTGGGATACAAGGAATTTTTATCAATCGCTATACAGGGAATCCAATGGAAGAAGATAATGTAAAAATGATTGAGGAACTAACAGGAATTCCTATCCTTGCGCTGATTTCAACAAATGCCAATGAGTTATTATTAAAAGAAGGCGCAATCCAAAAAATCTTACAGGATAACTGAAATATGGTTTTTTACATAACTTATGAGAGAATTGAAAAGATAATTTTAAAGATGATCTTTAACATAACTATCGAGAAAAATCTTATGACAAGTAGGAGAAATATTAGGAGAAACGTATGACATTAGAAGAAAAAGATTTAAAATACATATGGCATCCTTGTTCTCAGATGAAAGATTACGAAGAGTTGCCACCTATTATTATTGATAAAGGACAAGGAATTTATCTTTATGATAAAAATGGCAAGGAATATATGGATATTGTGAGTTCTTGGTGGTGCAATCTGCTTGGACATTGCAATCCCGTTATCAATGAAGCCATAAAAGAACAGTTAGATCGTTTAGAACACGTTATTTTCGCTAATTTTTCCCATGAGGGAGCGATTGCACTTTGCGAACAGTTAATCCAAAGTATTCCAAAAGGACTGACGAAATTCAATTTTTCGGATAATGGTTCAGGGGCTGTAGAGTGTGCATTAAAAATGGCATTTCAATATCAGTATCAGATGGGGAAAAAGAAAAAACAAAAATTTTTCTGTTTGACCGATGGGTATCATGGGGAAACAATAGGAGCACTTTCCGTCGGAACGATGGACTTATATGCAAAAATATATCGTCCTATGTTAATGGATACGATTCCAATAGAAGCACCAGACTGCTATCGTTGTCCATACGGAAAAACAAGGGAAACTGTGAAGCGGAATGTTTTATAAAGGTGGAAGAAGTATTTGAACAGTATGGAGAGCAGGGGTGTGCCATCATTGTAGAACCTTTGTTACAATTTAAGTGCGAAAAGCCCACTCCTTTAGGGAGGGGATGAAAGCACTATTTATTTTAATTTTTTTGTGTATGTTTGTCTTTGTTTTGTACGTATTATATGCTATACTTATAGTATGGAAAATAATTATAGACATACAAACACAACAGTATCTTTGATAAATTATCATTTTGTATTTTGTCCTCGATACAGAAGAAAGATTTTTCTGATACCTAAAGTAGAACAACGATTTAAAGAACTGGTTAAATTAAAATGTAAGGAGTTAGAAATAGAAATTATCGCTATTGAATGCGACAAAGACCACTCTCATAATCA
>DVIZ01000113.1 GCA_018710905.1 Candidatus Scybalomonas excrementigallinarum
AAAAAATACATTATGTATTATTACAGAGATGATAGATTATGCATATGAAAATAATTTAAAAGAACTTGAGCACACCTTGTTGATCTTAAATTTAGAAATATTAATGAAAGCAGGATATTTTCAAGAATCTATCGTGTTGATCGAAAAACTTCAAAAAATCCCTGTTTTTTTTACTGAATCTAATTATCTAATGTATTACTATGCTTCTAATTTATATAATATAGGAAGAGTAGATGAAAGTTTTCAAATTACACTAAA
Organism: Candidatus Scybalomonas excrementigallinarum; assembly: GCA_018710905.1. Classification (GTDB taxonomy): domain Bacteria; phylum Bacillota; class Clostridia; order Lachnospirales; family Lachnospiraceae; genus Scybalomonas; species Scybalomonas excrementigallinarum. The sequence continues at coordinate 259 of DVIZ01000113.1, forward strand.
TCTAATTAAAAAGCTTAAAGAAACATCAGCTACAAACAATCATGAACAACCCCTATATGCTTTAGTTTATTCTCTTTATTCTACTTTACAAGATCATTTAGATAAAGATGATGGTGGAGTAAAGTATTATAGACTGGCTAAAAATCATGCTAAAAATTTAAAAGATCAGAGCATTTTGTATAATATATTAAAAAGGTGTAATACATTTTATTCATATGAAAGTTCAAAAAAGATTTTAAATGAGTGTATTACATTTTATAAACAGGAAAATAGATATCTAGAATTAGGAGAAATATATTTTAATTTAGCAACAGAGATATTATTTCAAGAAGAAAGTGGAATACATGTAAAAGAGTATTTTAAAAAATGCGAGGATATATTTTTATGTTTTGCAAATGAGAAATCAGCATATATAGAAAATAATTTTGCTATCTATTATATCTTAGAAGAAAATAATGTAGAAAAAGCATTATCTATGCTAAAAAGAGTTTGCTTTACAGAACTTTCAGATTTCACTAAAATGACGATTTATCTTAACATTTCTATGTGTCATATTCTTTTAAATCAATTTGAAACAGAAGAATTTATTGATATACACAATAAATTTAATCAATGTATCCAGAGGTTAATGAATCGAGAAAATAGTAGTAAGTATGAGGCTATTTATAAAGAAATATTAGATATCATCTTATTAGAGCATAGAGGATATACAGATCAGGTTATTCAAACATGTTCTAGAATCTTAAATACATTAGATAACAAAAGTTTTTTTAAACCTATTATTCAAGATATAAAAAATAGAAACAGCACAAATTTGGCTGTTTCTTATAATGAAAATATAAATTTTTATACTAAAATCAATAAAAATAAGATTTTTCTTGCAGAGTTTAGATTTTGGGAATAGATAATCTATTGCAAGCTACATCAATAATTAATTGTAACATTTCTGAATAGGATAAGCCTTTGGCTCTTCCTATGACATCAAATGAACCGCCCTGAAATAAGGCTGGTAATGGATTTACTTCTATGAAATATATTTCGTTTTGATCAGTTAATCGGAAATCAAATCGGGCTAAATCTTTACATCCAATAGCATGGAATAATTTAGAGACTATCTCTTGAAATTCTTCTTTTAATTCAGGGGATAGCTCTAAATTGATATTATTATAATCCCCATATAATTTGTAACTAAGATTCAACCAAAAACTATTATCTCGTTGAAGATCAATGCCTGTAATACCAAATAATTCAAATTTTTCATTTCCAACTACTGGAACTGTAATTTCTGTTCCAAATATAAATTCCTCACATAATATATCAGTTTTAAATTGATTTAATAAGTCCAAGATTTCTTCTACTGTGTCATCAGAAAAATCCTCAAATTTTTTTATTCCGGAGCTATTACCTTCTAAATTTGGCTTAGCAATAATAGGATATCTTAAATTTTTTATTTGATTTTTTATATTCTCCTCATTCACTAAATTTTCTCTATATTCAATCAGACAATAATTAGGTGTCTTGATTCCTAATCGAATTGCCAATAGTTTAGTTAAATATTTATTTAATGTTAATGATAGTCCAAAAGCATCCGTTCCGATATAAGGTACTTTATATGCTTCTAAAATACTTGGAATTAATCCTTCTCTATTTCTTGAAAAAACACCTTCTGCTGTATTATAGATAATGTCACAGCCATTTTTATCTGTTTCTAAGAACTTTATTAATGAATCAATATTTCCTATCAACTTCACTTCATGACCAATACTCTCTAATTCTCTTTTTAAATTTTGTATGGAAACTTCCTCGGCAAAATCATGATGTCCTTTGATATCTTGATACATATCTTCAGTATCATATGTAATTCCTACTCTCATATTTTATCCTCCTAATTTATTTAATCTAGTATCTATGTTGGATAACTATATATTATCCATACTCTTTTGCAATTAAAAAATAGTATACTTTTCTTATATCACTCTAATAAAACTTCAATTCAGAAATACATGTATCTTCATACTTGCTTCCAGCCTCAGCACCTAGTATTGTTACTTTAACGCTAGAAGCTGTAATTTTCTTATTTAACAAAATTAAAGTTCCCTTATTTTCTATATAAAAATATTGCTGTTTCTGATAGGCTGTATAGTTTCTATAATCATCTAGATCAACGGTCAAAGATGTCCCATCTGAAAAATCAAATTTCATTTTTGTTGGAGCTCCATTTTTTTGTCTTAACTCCTCAGATTTTTGGTATCCTGGATAAATCGCAATTGCCGAAATACTTTCTTTCTTACTCCATGTAAGTTTTGTCCACTGTCCTATTCCAACGCCATTTACTCCTTCACACCATGCTGTATTTAGCTTGCCATCCATTAAATTTTTAGGAGAATATTGAATACTTCCATAAGAATTCAAACGAGAAGAGGCTATTGCTTGTTTCAACTTTACATTGGCTGTCTTTTGTTTTGTTATCGATAACAAAGTATATTTAACTGGACTTTTCGCATTTGTTTTCAATACCGCTTTATAATTTCCATAAAACGTACCCGTTATCTCTTTTGCGCTAGAAAACGTAACTATAATGCCATTTTTCGTTTTCTTCACTCCATTAATCTGAGCAACCGTAGCTTCTTCTCCATCCGCCTGTGGAATGGCATAACCTGCTCCATACGGAGATGAACTTTGATACATAGAATGAGATTTTCCATTTTTAATCCTTCTACCAAACAACTGTGTCGTAATCTGATTCATCTCTTTCACTGTAATAAAATCCTGTTGTCCACCATAATACGGTACAATTTTATGTTTTGCTTTCACTACCCCGTAAACATGGTCAAGCTCCCAAACAGTACCTAATAATACATTATCTGAAAATTTCTTAGGATTCTTGCGATATTGTATTTCATTTTCTATATCAGACCACCGAAGAACAGCTCCTAGAAAATCATTCAAATTGCTTCGTTCTGTATTAGAAAGCACGGAACTTGCTTGAGTTGGTACAAAAGGAACAACCAAACTCGCTACTACTAGAAATAAAATTCCTATTCTTTTTGCTTTAGAAAGTAAAATTCTTTTCATATTATTCTCTCCCTCCTATTCGTTTCTCTCTTTCTAAAAACATAGTATTAATACAGCTATTATAGCTTTTACTTTCTATCTTACCAAATATTTCTTATTATGTGTATGCCGTTTTCGGAAAATTGACATATTTTTTTCTTTTTCTACAAATTTATCTCATATTTAAAACTAGACAAGAAACAAACATAACATCTTTGTTCTTCCTATAAAACAATAAAACCCTACACATTTTCAAAATATTGTTTTACAATAAATACCAACCCACTATTAATACCTCCATTTCTTTATTATAAAGGTGGAGATCTTTTTAGTTTTAACAAATCTATGATAAAGAAAAATCCTTCATCTTATTCTTTTATAATTTTGAATATTCTTCTATTTGCTCTCACATTTCATATAATAAATCTAACACCATATCCCAATTTCAGCCAAAAAAGTATATATTATGCCATATATATTGTTTAAACTAATTCACTATGATATTTTAAATGCATAAAGCAACTAGCAAAACTATTATTGAATTAGGAGGGCTAATTATGGAACGTCGTTTATTAGAAGGTTTAGTAGAAAACGAAGGCTTTTTACAAGAGTTTTCTATATTAAATGGTCTTTTATTAAAAGGAAAAGATCCTGCAATTTATTTCATGATGGAAGGAAAGAAGTGTCTTATTCCAAATTGGGAAACATTCACAAACTTATTCGTTGGCATGGACCACGTTGTAAACTTAAGTGATAATCACCCTAATATGTGGGAAAAATTTATTGAAAAAATCCCGAATGGAGAAGTCATTAGTGATGGTGCAATTTTAATAAAAAAGAAAAATCAAGATGCTGTTTATATGCTAACAAATTTACAGAAACATTGGATTACAAGCCCATCTGTATTTAATGCTTGTAGTTTTAATTGGGATAAAATAGAAAAATATCCAGATATTATTATTGATTCTATACCAAGCGGATTTAATATTAATTATGAACCTTAATTAAATATAGAATTTATGAGCATCAATAGAAATGGAAGCATTTCTGCTTTACTATACTTTTACAAAATAGCTGAGGTAGTTTCCACCTCAGCTATTTTGTAATCCCCTTACAACTTCCTATCTTCCTTCTCATTCATTGGATAAAACAAAAATGACACCCAAAACTTCTCCTCTTCTACCTTCACCTCTAACATCCCCTCATATTTTTTCACAATCTGTTCAACAGAATATAAACCAATTCCTGTATGCCCTTGCTTCGTTGTTTCAAACCTCTTCTCTTTTCGTTTTATCACTCCATAATAGGAATTTTCAATCACTGTATAAATCCCATTTCCCACTTGTATCATAGAAAAATGGATATATGGATTTTTATTTTTTTCATCGATACAAGCTTCCATGGCATTATCTAAAAGATTTCCATATAACACAACTAACTCTGTATCCCCTATGCCTTCTATCTCCTCTATCTGTATTGATATTTCAAAAGGAATCTTATACTTATTCGCTAGATCCTTATAATATACAATTAACGCATTCAAGGCATAGTTGCTACAATAAAAAATGATCTCTTCTGATGGAGAAGTCTTTAAATATTCATCTAAATATCCCTTCAACCTTTCATACTCTTTATTGTATAAATAAGATTGCGCCACTCTCAACACTTGTTTCATATCATGTTTGGCACGTCTTGATTCTTCCATTTTATTTTTTAAACTCTCATATTGGATGGATTGTAAGTGAAGATAGTGATTTTCCATACGAACATGTAAATTTCTATGATTCTGGGCTATAAAGTCAACAATAATCCAAGTGATGAAAAATGCTCCCATATTAAAAAAGACTGCAAACAATACATTTTTCAATTCTGAACTAAAGCCAGAAATCCCTCCATTATTATATAAATTATAATAATACGAAAGACAAAACGTGGCCGGAATACACCAAAGGTATCGGAAAAAACTTTTGTTTTCTGAGAATTCAATTACAGGTCTCACCTTCTTTATCATAATAGAAAAGACAAATGGATAACTCAGAAATAAAATTAATAAATAAATTCCACTAATCACCATAGAATATGGTCTTACTTCTTTACCTTCATAGAAAGAAGAAAAATAGGTATATAAAATAGTGGTAAAACTCCTATAATTCAACATATTCAATAATACAAATAACAACTTTGTAAGTGATGTTTTTATGATACATTTTAAAAATACCAAATAACAAAGAATCCATAAAATAGTTAAGAACACTGAACTATCTTTCCCCACCACTAATAATATTCTACAAAAAACAAGAAATATATAAAAAATAAAAATAAAGATTCCTGTCCGTATTTTTGAAAAACGCAAAAAATTTTGAAAAACAATACCAAAGATTATAATATTTGGCATCAACTCTAACCATTCATAGACAAGAATTTCAAAAAAATAAGTTAAATTCATAAACGATCCTTTATTCTACTAGGATTTCATTCTCTTAATTCCAAAGGTCCAAATCCTTTCTCCATTTTCTATGCTATCTTTTTAACCCATAATCTTTTGTAACTGTCGCATGGAAAAGATAAAATCTGAATAGATCTTCATAATTTTTGAATACTCTTTCTTACGAAATGGAATACTCTCACCATTCTTCAATTCAACGGCTAGTGGTGTAATTGTTTTAATCTCATACATATTCACAACACAGCCAGAATAACAAGTTAAAAACTGGGGATATGGCTCTAAAATCTCTTTTAATTGATAAAAACTCATTCGAATTTTCTTATACTCATCTGTCTTTAAATGAATATAACAATAATGCTTCTGCACATCACAATATAAAATATCCTTTAGTAAAATTTTCTCATTGTCTTTTGCAAAAGGAATACAAATAAATTGATTTTCTTCTAACTGCTTCATATGAATGGAAATCAAACTTTCTGTAAATTGCTCATAAGTAAAAGGCTTTACAAGATACCCTGCAACTCTCATCTTATAACCTTCCACTGCAGATTCTGTACTAGTGGTAACAAAAACCAAGACTGCCTCATCTTGTTCCATTCGGATTTGCCTTGCCACTTCCATTCCTGAAATTTCTTTCATATATTGATCAATAAAAATTAAAGCATATTCCCCTTTTTTAAATTCACTTAGAAACTCTTCTCCACTTTCGAAATGAACTACTTTAAGAGAAATAAGATAATGAAATTGAGCAAAAAATTTCGTAAGGTATTCCTCTACCTGCATACGATCCTCATTTCTATCATCAATAATAGCAACTTTCACTCCATCGCCCCCATCATTACTTTGTCCTTTTATGATATTTCCTGTGTATAATATACTATATTCTTCATGATTTCTCAACAATTTTCTAAATATTAATCCACACTTCATCATTTTAAAGCCAATATCATTAAAATCTTATATCTATGTGATAAAATCATTTCATAAAGCAACTATTTTCATTACAAATAAAGGAGGTATCTTTATGTCTTTATTATTAGAAATCCAAAATCAAACAGAACGAATCATTTCTGAACTCCAATGGAACGAATCAGAAATCACAAAATTCATTCAACAAGCGAACAATGCCATACTCAAATACACAAACAATGCTTCCAATGACGAACTTAATTATTCACTCGTAACACATGATGCCACTTATTCTGGTGGATTCATTTTATTCGGTGGTTGGACAAAAATTTATGATAAAACAGTTCCATCAGGAACAAGAGGACATGAACTTTATTTGGCATTCGGAGGATTAGGAGCTGGTGGCTGGAAGGGCAATTGTGATATTGAACTTTTAACAGAAGGAAGCCTTGAACATAATGGTATCAGATATGCTATCCCTATTAATCACGAAGGAAATAATGACTGGGAGGGATATAACAGAGGATTCGAATGGTTCTATAACAATGTTAAATCATTTATGTTTATGTACTTACCTCAATTTGTACAGCCAATTCCTATTTTTGTTTATTTTGATCGTAATAGTAAGCGAATTGGTATTTCTGTTCCAAACGCTAGTCTTTCTTGCGGTATTGGAGGCGGAACTGTTACTGTAAAATCATAATATTTTTATTCACTGCCCTCTTATAAATAAAAATAGGATTTAACAAGAGGCTATCCAGAAAGAACTAAATTTTCTCTTTCTAGACAGCCTCTTTTTTCCTACTCATTATCTTATTTTTTATCCTATTCTTTATACTTACAATTTAAAATGATGTTGAGCTTCTCGTTATCAATTTCTACCACTTCTACTTCGGATGGACCCATATCAGATAACGTATCGACAACCTGATCTTCTAATCCTCCATCGACAAACCATGTATAAAACTTTTGTGCCATTTCTTCTGCATCTTGTCCTACAAATTCAAATGTAACTTTTTTCATAGTTCTTCCTCACTTTCTAAATACTATCATATTCATAACAACTATAATAAAAATAAAACGAATAATAACTATAATGTAAACTACCAAATCATCATCTACAACAACATGAAATTCATCTGGCACATAAATATCTCCTACATTTATGATATCTGCAAACACTACCCTATGGCAGATTACCTTTTTTTCCTTATCTACCGTCCTTTCTTCAATATTTTCTTTATTATACAAAATGTATCCAAATGAATGAATAATTTGGCTTAAAATTATCAGAAACTGGCTTTTTTTGTTTCTTGTATTCAATACTACTAATATCACTTATAGAATAAAAGCACTACGTGTAAGCGATACACAGCTTGCAGATAAGAAATATTTACTTTGTAAATGGAGATAGGAGTAGACTATAAAACAATCTACTCCTACTATTAATAAAAACTTTTCTATTTTCTATTCTTATAATGATAAGTCGGAACCAATTCTTGTACTAGTTTCCGAATATCCTCTACTTCTTCTGAAGCTTTATTGCAAAGCTCCTCTACTTTTACTAAAAACTCTTTCTCATCAAAATCAATTGGTTTTCCAATATGAATTCGATTATTAGCGGTATCTTGCATCCCCTCTTCGTCCATCAGAAGTTCTTCATATAACTTTTCTCCTGGTCGCAATCCAGTATACTTGATTTGAATATCACGATCAGGGATATATCCAGAAAGACGAATTAAATTTCTAGCCATATCATCAATTTTTACAGGAGACCCCATATCCAAAACAAAGATTTCTCCCCCTCTTGCATAAGCTCCTGCCTGAAGGACAAGCCCAACTGCTTCCGGAATTGTCATAAAGTAACGAATGATATCTGGATGGGTTACAGTAACTGGCCCACCTTCCGCGATCTGTTTTTTAAATAAAGGAATGACACTTCCGTTACTACCTAACACATTTCCAAACCGTACGGCTGCAAATTCCGTTTTAGAGTACTGATTATAAGATTGAATAATCATTTCACATAATCGCTTAGAAGCTCCCATAATATTTGTTGGATTTACTGCTTTATCGGTAGAAATTTGAATAAACCTTTTGACACCATATTTATCAGCAGCTCTTACAATCTTAAGCGTTCCATATACATTATTCTTAATCGCTTCATTTGGACTATCTTCCATTAATGGAACATGTTTATGAGCAGCAGCATGATATATAATCTCTGGACGATACTTTTCAAAAATCAAATTCATTCTTTTTGTATTACGAATAGAAGCAATCAGTACAACTAAATCAAGTTCTGGGTATTTTCTTTTTAATTCCATTTGAATATCATAAGCATTATTTTCATAAATGTCTACAATAATCAATTGCTTTGGCTGATACTTTACAATCTGTCGACAAAGTTCACTTCCAATGGAGCCACCACCACCTGTTACCATCACAACTTTTCCGCTGACATATCCCATAATCTCATCCAAATTAAGAGAAATTGGATCACGACCTAATAAATCTTCAATATCAACTGGTTTTAAACGGCTAACACTGACTTCTTCATTAATTAATTGATACATTCCCGGAAGCATTTTAAGATTGCAATCTGTTTCTTTACAAATGTCTAAAATCTCTTTTGTTGCTTTCTTAGGTGCGGATGGCATAGCAATAATAATATCGGTGATTTTATATTTGTGTACCGCTTCTAAAATATGATAACGATTTCCTACTACTTTAACACCTTGAATATAGTTTCCTAATTTATGTTTATCATCATCAATGGCACACAAAACAGAACCTTCTAAATAAGAGCTATTAACAATTTCTTTAATAATTGTTGTGGCTGCTTCTCCCGCTCCAATAATCATCATACGATGCTTTGATGTATCTGGATGATGTTTCTTTACCATAATTCTTATAAAGCGATAACAAAATCTAGAAGCTGAAGTAAATAACATAAGATATATTAAATGCAAAGGATAAAAACTTCGTGGCATATGTAAATGCATAACTTGTATCTCAACAAATTGCATAAGACTAGAAAGAATAACAGCAAAAACTACATTCACTAACTCATCAATCCCTGCATATCTCCATAAACTATGGTATAAACGTAAACAAAAAAATATAAAGATCGTTACAATTGTATCCAGCCAAAAGAAATCTAAAACTGCCTCCCAATACTTTAACTCTACCTGACTAAGACGAAAATCAAATCTTGATAACAGAGCAAGCGCCGTTGCTCCATTTAAAAGAAAAATATCTAATAAAACCAAAAATAGACGTCTTAACATGAGACGTTTATCTAATATGTATTTTTTCATTCTTTTATCCTCTATTATAAAACGTTGTAAGATATTTTAACTTATAATTTATTACTTCTTTAATTAATTGAGAAAATATACTACATAAGTTCCTCACATTTGTGAATAATATAAAAGCAAAAAATGAAAGCATATTTACCATATGCTTTCATTTTATTGTATCATAATTGCATTGCAAAAACTATTATAAAATTTGTTAGAATTTATACTCTTACTTATAAGACTTCACATTATCTAATATAATTTATTGTGCTATTTTTAATTAAAGATCCGATTGTAAAGGTAATCACAATAATGATTAATATAGAAGCAAAAAATTTATATAACTTTAATCGCAGCATCCATATACTATATAGCTTCTTTAATTTGCATTAACAATTACTATTTTATTATATTGAGTATAATCATCCCTGTTAAAAATACTCTTATTTATCTTTTCTAC
>DVIZ01000010.1 GCA_018710905.1 Candidatus Scybalomonas excrementigallinarum
CAGATGAAAGCAATAAGAAACTTTGTGTGAAGGATGAGGTGGGTGTTATTACCTACCTTGTCTTTTTTCTTTCATAGGAAAGGTTATTTATGATGAAATTTGGCAATACTCATAATAATACTGATTAAAAAGAACGATGGTATTTGAGAAAGCAATGGTTAGGAGCGGTGGTTTATGATTGAAAACATTGACTTAAATAAAAAGATTTCAAAAGAAGAATATCATAAGATGAAAGAGCAGTTAGAAGCAAGACTAGCTTCGTTGCAAAGAGAAGCCAAGGAACAAAAAGTGCCAATTATTGTTGTATTTGAAGGATTTGGAGCATCTGGAAAGGGATATTTAATTAACAAACTGATTCACCCTATGGATCCAAGAGGATTCTCTGTTTATACAACAGAAAGAGAAACAGAAGAAGAGCGTTTGCATCCATTTTTGTGGAGATTTTGGACGAAAACACCTGCAAAAGGTAGAATCGCTGTTTTTGATACAAGCTGGTACCGTAAAGTATTAGTAGAACGAGGAGAAAAGAGAATTTCAGATGAGCAAGCAGAACTGGCATTTGAAGAAATTAAAAACTTTGAAAGGCAGTTAGTCGACGATGGGACAGTTATTATAAAAATTTTTTTGCATATTTCAAAAAAGGAGCAAGGGAAACGATTTGATTCTTTATTAGCATCAAAAGATACGGCGTGGAAAGTTACAAAAGAAGATCAATATTGTCACAAACATTTTAATCGTTTTTTAACGTTAGCAGATGAAATGTTAGAACGAACGACGAGTGCAGCTGCTCCGTGGACGATTGTAGAAGCAAAGCAAAAAGAATTTGCAGTAATAAAAGTGTTATCTACCGTTGTAGGCGTTTTAAGCACGGTATGCAATGAAAGAAGACAAGAAAATATCCAAAAAGAGAATAAAGTAGTATTCCAACCCCCTTATGAAGAAATGATAAAAACATCGGTATTAAACCAAGTGGATTTGTCATTAAAGATTTCTAGTGAAGAATATAAAGAGCGTTTAAAAAAAGTGCAAAAGCGATTACAAGATCTTCAGAATCAACTCTATGAAAAGAGAATTCCTGTTGTGATAGCATTTGAGGGCTGGGATGCAGCAGGAAAAGGCGGTGCTATAAAGCGTCTTACAGAGCCACTAGATCCGAGAGGGTATCAAGTGAATCCGACTTCTGCTCCTAATGATGTGGAGAAAGAGCATCATTATTTATGGAGATTTTGGAACACGATTCCAAAAGGCGGTCATATTGCTATTTATGATCGGACATGGTATGGACGAGTTATGGTGGAGAGAATCGAAGGTTTTTGTACGGTGGAAGAATGGAGCAGAGCTTATGCGGAAATTAATGAAATGGAAGAGCATTTATATGATGAAGGAACGATAGTCTTAAAATTTTGGCTTCATATTGATAAGGAAGAGCAAGAAAAACGATTTAAAGAACGAATGAACAATCCAGAAAAGCAGTGGAAAATTACGGATGAGGATTGGAGAAATCGTGAAAAATGGGAGCAATATGAAGAAGCCGTCAATGAGATGATTGTACAAACGTCTACCACTTATGCTCCATGGATTGTTGTAGAGGCAAATGATAAATATTTTGCTAGAATTAAAGTGTTAGAAACGGTGGCAGATACACTTTCTAACACATTACAAGAACGATATCAAGTATAAAAAGAAGGAAAATAGTTTGTGAGTTTTTTTCTTAGACGTAAAAAGAACCGTTACAAGTGACAGAAAAGAAAACTGTTCTTGTAAAGGCTCTTTTTTTATGCTATAGAAAATTCCTCGCAAACTGCTCACGCGCAGCAAAGTGTGCAAGGCAAACTTTGTTCTAAAACTAGTTCATTTCATTTAAAGAAGCTAAAAGTGCATCTTTTAATTCCATTAATTGAGCATAAGATTCTTCTTTTAAAGAAGAGCGAATTGTAATTGTTGGCTCTAAAAGAGTCATATTTTTCATTGTATCTAAAATTGCTTTTACCTGTTTTGTAGTTGTTGGAGCCCAAGAACCATTTTCCATAAATGCAACAGTACGATTTTGGATATTTAATGCTTGCATATCATGGATAAAGTTTAACATAGCAGGATAAATAGCACCGTTATAAGTTGGAGCTGCTAATACAATATGGCTACAACGGAATACTTCTTCAATTAAAGTGGAAACATGAGTATTGGATACATCATGAATGACAATATTTTTAATTCCATCTTCGGCTAAAGCAGTTGCAAGAACGTTCACTGCATTTTCTGTATTTCCATACATAGAACCATAGAAAATAGCAACTGTTTTTTCTTCTGGTTCATAACTGCTCCAAGTATTATATTTGCCAAGGAAGTACTCAAAGTTGTTACGCCAAACTGGTCCATGAAGAGGACAGATGAATTGAATACTAACGCCAGAAAGTTTCTTTAAAGCGTTTTGTACTTGAGGACCATATTTACCAACGATATTGCTATAGTAACGACGAGCATCAGAGAGCCAGTCGCGATCAAAATCGATTTCATCGTTAAATAAGTTACCATTTAATGCACCAAAGCTTCCGAATGCGTCAGCAGAGAAAAGAATTTGCTTGCTTTCTTCATAACTCATCATAACTTCTGGCCAGTGAACCATAGGAGTCATAACGAAGCGAAGAGTATGACTTCCAAGGCAAAGAGTATCATTTTCTTTTACAATCACTGTATGTTCTGTAATATCCATATCGTAGAACTGTTGGATTAAATTAATAGTTTTTGCATTACCAACGATTTTTACATTTGGATAGCGAAGCATAAGATCTTCGATGTTTGCACAGTGATCTGGCTCCATATGATTTACAACGATATAGTCTAAAGAACGTCCATTTAATACATGGGAAATATTTTCTAAAAATTGACGAGAAATAGAAGAGTCAACGGTATCCATCAACGCTGTTTTTTCATCACAAATAAGATAAGAGTTGTAATTGACACCTCTTGGAATTGGAAATAAATTTTCAAATAAAGCAAGACGACGATCGGAGCCGCCTACCCAATAAATATCATCTGTTATTTTTCTAGTGCAATACATTTTTTTTGCTCCTTTCACTTTAGAAAAATTAAAATTTTATCGCTAAATGGTAGTTTAAAATGGAACAGGGAAAATTGTTCCTCCCATAAGCTGTTTATTAAAATATGCTATATAATTTATCGACTTATAGTATACCACAAAAAGGGGTGTTAGTTCTAGCTAACTGGGTACATTATATCATATTTGGGAAAATATACAATATAGTTGTGAAAATAACGACAAAATAAAAATAAATTTGCTGTTATAAAAATAAAGTTTTATTATGAAAATATAAAAACATACAAAAAATAAATAGAATCATGATAAATTTATTAGGAATCATAAAATTTAAGCTTATCCAAGTAAGAATAGTTCCCCTAGACGCATAATATGATAACGTAGATTAGGAGCGAGTTTTTCCATGTATTGTGCAAATAATAAAGGATTTTCTTCATTTCCTTTTACCATATCATAATGGAGAGGAATGGTTAGCTCGGCACATAGCTCAGAAGCTAAAATAGTAGCATCTTTTGCATTCATATTTCCAATAATATTTTTACTATCTCTTAAAATATCACTTCCGTTAATTGGTAACAGTAAAACATGAAAAGGAGCGTATTTCTTTAACGTGTCCAAAAGTTTTTGGGTGAGCATAGTATCACCAGAGTGAAATAGTTTCATGCCAGCAAAGTGAAATAAATATCCAAGAGTGAGGGAATTTCCCTGTTCATCATATTGGTAGCTATCATGAGCAGTTTCAATGCCAGTAACGGTTACATTTTCTTCAATTTCCAATGTTTTATTTTGAGATAACGTCAAAATATGGCGTTCTGGAATTCCCCATGCAATCAATTCCTTTTTTAAAGGTTCTGGAATGATGATTTTTACATTCGGATTGGATGCAACCATTCCAAGAAGCGTTTCTTGATTCATATGATCTCTATGGTTGTGAGTACAAAAAATGTAATCTGCGAAAGCATCTTCTGCCTGATAGGGAGCAGGATAATGCCGTCTTGTATTTCCTTTTTCATCGGTAAGATCGGTTAGTACGGGATCGATATAGATTATTTTTTGATTCCATTTTATGACGATTCCCATTTGTCCAATATACCAAAATGGTAGTAGATTCTTTGAAAATTCTTTTTCTTTTATTTCATTTAAAAGAGTATTTCCTGTTTTATACCATAACATAGTTTATCCTCCGTTTGTTTTATGTATTGTTTCTATTTTAACATATATGAGAAAAAAGGGGGATTTTTCTGGATAAATTATTGTACCGTGGGTAATTTAGCTGATGGAATCTTTTAGGCTCATTATGTAGTTCGTCTATAAATGATAAGAAAGGATGGCTTACTGACGATAATTTCTAATGCTTTTCGTATCGATTCTACGCATATAGTATCCTCTGTTGGTAACCATAGTATTCTTCTTACTTTACTTTAGCGTAGTTAGTATAAAAAATTTGTTACTTCTATTCACTTTTAAATCCAATAATTTTGTGATATCATAATTTTAATTTTTTATTAGTAATATTAAAACACAAGCATTACTATATAAAGATAAAAATAATATACTATGAAAAATAAAAAATTGAAATTATATATTGACTTAATACAATATTTATTGTATACTATACAGCGTGAGTGATATTTCAACTGAAAACGCCGGTGTGTCGGAATGGCAGACGATGCAGACTCAAAATCTGTTGTGGGTAACCACGTGCGGGTTCAAGTCCCGCCACCGGCATTATAAAAACAAGTATTTATAATGTTTTATTGCAATCAGAGGTAATCAAAATGCGGTTACCTCTGATTATTTTATTTGAAAATTATGGAAAGGAGAAATTCTTGCGTGTATGAGATGAAAGCAAGAGTTAAAGAAAGTGCTTAGGCACTTATTTTTTTTGAATTTTTATAGTGTGTTAATTTAAGAAGTTTCAATAGAAACACTATAGTTTGAAGGACAAAAATCCTGTTTTGCGCTTAAAAGATGATGATATAATGGAAGAAGAATATTTTATTGCGCAGAAAAATTGTAGGATATAAATGGATGTATGGAGCGGGAACTATGAAATTCCACTGAATGATGAAGAGTATTGTAGTTGCTCCTATCAATTAAATGACATGGATTATGTCAATTTTTCCTGTGATTAAGTTGATGAAAAACAGAGCATATAAAATTAGACGATCAAAAGACCGTCTAATTCATAGGATTAATAAATTTCTTCTCTTTTTAGTTTGTAGACTTCAATATTATAATTGCAATCTTTCTATTAATGCTTCTTGCAAAACTTGTGAGAAATTAATACCTTTCGATATTGCTTCTTCATTGAGCCATTCTGGAATGCTTAAAGTTTTTTTGACTGCTTTTGAATTTGTTCTTTTTTTGTAAGCGAGCATATCAAATTCTATAACAACTAAGAAGCTATCTGATTCCAAAGTGATATGTTCTGGAGAAGTAGGGGCAGGAATCTCCTCCTTTTCTTCTTCTCTACTTGTCAAACAAAGCCCAAGTGCGTCGACAGCCATCTCATAGGCTTCTTGCATATTATCGCCTTCTGTAAGACATTCAGGAAGATCAGGAAAAGAAATCCAAAAACCACCTTCTTCAGCTTTATGAAAAATAGCAGGATAGAATAGTTTTTTATTCATAATACACCTCCAAATTTATAGAATTAGGGCAAGGGCTTATTACTTAAGCCCTGCCTGTTTGAGTATTGCCTGTTCCATGCCCTTTTTTAAGGACTTGGAATGATAAGGTACAATGGTTTGCTTGCCAGTAACTTGATTCTTCATTTTTACATGAGAACCGTTTTGACTGATAATGATGAAACCATTTTTTTTGAGATATTGAATCATCTCTCGTGAAGTCATTGGCATATTTATGTATCTCCTTTCCTTATCATATTTATATGATAACACGTATTAACACGTATTTCAATGGAGAAGGCGTAAAAATACGTGTAATTTTGATTTTTAGAAAACGTCTATAAGTATAAAATTAGAGGTGACTATAAAGAAGCAAGGGAGAAATTTAATTATAAATGGTGGGATCGTTCGGCTGTTTTTTATTTATGTGCTATAAATTTTGTCTCAATCATAGCAGAAAGTTAGGATGTGCAAAATAAAAATATTTATAAAAGACATTTGTTCTTAAGTGAACGAAAAAAGAGAATATCTAAGCGGAAATATTGAGTGAAAAAAGAAAATAACATAAAAATTCTAAATATAGAATATGTATTATTGAATTAATGATTTAGAATGTAGTTACAATAATTTTTTGCTAGAAATATAGAAAAATAAAAAGTATTATCAGTTTTATTATTTTTATAATGTTTTTTTCTGTAAAAATGTCCTTTCTTTGTATAAAAAATGGAGAAAAACAAAGTATTTTTTAAAAGTTCTATGAAAAGTATATAAAAATTTGAGAAAATCGTACTTGTCATTTCTAGAGAGATATATTATAGTATGATATAGAAACAACTAGGAGGAAAGATCATGCAAGATACAGTTAAAGTTGCTGTCGATGCAATGGGCGGTGATAATGCACCACTTGAAATCGTTAAGGGTGCCGTAGAGGCTGTCAATGAAAGAGAAGAATTGCACCTTTTCTTAGTGGGAAATAAAGGTAAGATTGAGGCAGAGCTTGCAAAATACCAATTTAGACAAGAACAGATAGAAATTGTGTCAGCCACAGAAGAGATTAGTTGTGATGAGGCACCAGTAATGGCAATTCGAAAGAAAAAAGATTCCTCTATTGTAGTAGCATTGAATTTAGTAAAGGAAGGAAAGGCAGATGCTTTTGTTTCTGCTGGAAGTTCAGGAGCTATTTTAGTTGGAGGACAATTAATTATTGGTCGCATTAAAGGAATTGAAAGGCCACCTCTTGCTCCGCTAATTCCGACTTTAAAAGGTGTTTCTTTATTAATTGACTGTGGAGCTAATGTGGATGCTAGACCATCGCATTTAGTTCAATTTGCACAGATGGGTTCCATTTACATGGAAAATATTCTTGGCATTTCAAAACCAAAAGTTGCAATTGTAAATATTGGCGCAGAAGAAGCCAAAGGAAACGCTCTTGTAAAAGAAACATATCCACTTTTAAAAGAATGTCAGGAAATTAATTTTATTGGCAGCATTGAAGCTCGAGATATTCCATATGGTGAGGCAGATGTCATTGTCAGCGAGGCATTTGTTGGAAATGTAATTTTAAAGCTTTCTGAAGGACTTTCTAGTGCATTAGTCAGTGCGATTAAAGATGGAATGATGAGTACAACACGTAGCAAAATGGGAGCATTGTTGGTAAAACCAGCTCTAAAAGAAACGCTAAAGAAATTTGATGCCACAGAATATGGCGGAGCACCTCTTTTAGGACTGCAAGGACTTGTTGTAAAAGTACATGGAAGTTCAAAGTCGAAAGAAGTGAAGAATGCGTTAATTCAATGTATTCAATTTAAAAAGCAAGGAATTAACGATAAAATTAAAGAAAATATTATTAAGAAAAAAGAAGAAACTATGAATTAAGGGAGATGTTAAAATGGAATTTGAAAAAGTACAATCAATTATTTGTGAGGTTTTAAATGTAGAAGCCGACGAAATCACACTTGATACAACATTTATTGATGACTTAGGAGCAGATTCTTTGGATATTTTCCAAATCATTATGGGACTTGAAGAAGAGTTTGATATTGAGATTCCAACAGAAGAAGCAGAAAAGATTGTGACTGTAGGAGATGCAGTAAATCAAATTAAAAATGCAATTGGCTGAGGAAAAAATTGAGGGGCTGTTTCATACAGCCCCATTTTTATGTTATAGGAAATTCCTTGTTACATTAATTTGTAAAAGTGCCATTTCCTATGAAATAAAAAAGCATTACTTGCAACCATGCGCAGCTCGTAGATAAGAAGTATTTGCTTCGCAAATAGAAAAAGACGTTTTTATTCTATCAGAAGTATGATAGAATAAAAATATATGTTATTAAAAGGAGAAAATAAAATGCAAGGAAAAATAGAAGCTTTAGAGCGGACGATTCATTATGAATTTAAAGATAAGTCCATTTTAAGACAAGCACTCACACATAGTTCTTATGCCAATGAACACAGAAATGGAAAATGGGCGCATAACGAAAGAATTGAGTTTCTAGGAGATGCGGTGTTAGAAGTGGTAGTCAGTGAATATTTATTTCACAATTATCCAAAGGAGAACGAAGGGCAGATGACAAAAATTCGTTCGAGTCTAGTATGTGAATTCACCTTATCACAGTGTGCAAGAGATATTCAGCTAGGAAATTATCTTTATTTAAGCAAAGGGGAAGCATTGACAGGAGGAAGGGAACGAAATTCAATTCTTTGTGATGCCTTTGAATCCATTATTGGGGCTTTATATTTAGATGGCGGTTTTGAACCAGCAAAAGCATTTATTTATCAATATCTTTTAAAAGATGTGGAAGATAAAACTTTATTTTATGATGCAAAGACGATTTTACAGGAGATGGTTCAAGGAAATAACTGGGGAAGTTTATCTTATGAACTGTTAGAAGAAAAAGGTCCCGATCATAACAAAGAATTTATTGTGCAGGCAATGGTTGGGGAAAGAGTTTTAGGAAAAGGAATTGGAAGAACAAAAAAGGCGGCAGAACAACAAGCTGCTTATGGAGCAATAAAAAAATTAAAAAGTGAACAGGTATAGTTTATGTATTTAAAGAGTATAGAAGTCTATGGATTCAAATCTTTTGCAAATAAAATTACATTTGAATTTCAACATGGAATTACAGGGATTGTTGGTCCTAACGGCAGCGGAAAGAGTAACGTGGCAGATGCAGTAAGATGGGTGCTTGGAGAACAAAGTGCAAAGCAGCTTCGTGGTGCAAAAATGGAAGACGTTATTTTTTCCGGTACTGAAAGTAGGAAACCTCTTGGCTCTGCTTATGTAGCGATTACTCTTGATAATTCGGATCATTGTTTACCAATTGCATATGATGAGGTTACGGTAGCAAGGCGTGTCTATCGCTCTGGAGAAAGTGAATATTCTATTAATGGCACTTCTTGTCGGTTAAAAGATATTACCAACTTATTTTTAGATACAGGAATTGGAAAAGAAGGATATTCCATTATTGGACAAGGACAAATTGATAAAATTTTAAGCGGAAAGCCAGAGGAGAGAAGGGAACTTTTTGACGAGGCAGCTGGAATTGTAAAGTATAAGAAAAATAAGGCCACTTCAGAAAAAGCGTTAGAAAGTGAACGACAAAATTTATACCGTGTCAATGATATTTTAAAAGAATTAGAAAGTCAATTAGAGCCATTATTAAAGCAATCAGAAAAGGCCAAACAATATTTATCTTGTAAAGAACAACAAAAAGAATT
Source organism: Candidatus Scybalomonas excrementigallinarum (assembly GCA_018710905.1). Lineage (GTDB taxonomy): Bacteria > Bacillota > Clostridia > Lachnospirales > Lachnospiraceae > Scybalomonas > Scybalomonas excrementigallinarum. The sequence goes on from DVIZ01000010.1 coordinate 9,403, forward strand.
GGATCTCTCTTTATTTCTTTTGGAAATGAAACGATTAAAAGAAGAGAAGGAACAATTTTTAGAGAAGCGAAAGATTAATGAAGAAGAAATAAAAGGTGTTCGTTGCAAATATGAAGAAATAAAAAAAGAATATGAGCAGTTAGAACAGTCTTTAGAAGAAAATTATAAAAAATCCGAAGAAATTCAACAGACAATACAATCAACAGAGTTGAAGCGAGAAAAGATGGAAGGTGAAATCAAAGTATTGAAAGAACAGATCAATACAGTAAAAAATGATGAACTCCATTTAGAAGAAAATACGCTTCGGATTGAACAGCAATTAGAAAAACATTCACAAGATAAAAAAGAATATGAAGAAGAAAAGCAAGAGTTTGATAAAGCTCTTACTTCTATGGGACAACAGTTACAAGAGTTAAAAGAAACTGAAGAACAGCAATTACAGTCCATTCAAGACACTTCAAAAGAGATTGAATTGCAAAAGCAAACGATGATCGATGGAATGAATCAAACAGCATCGTTAAAAGGTAAGTTACAACGCTATGAAACAATGGCAGAACAAGTACAACTGCGTCGGGCGGAATTAAACCAAAGATTATTACACTATCGTAGTGAAGAAGCAAAACAGAAAGAAGAATACGATAGTTTATCTGAAAAATCTCATGAAATGAAAGAAAAGCTTCTTATTGCAGAGTCAGAACTTTCGAGAAAAGAAAGACAACTTGTTCAGCTTCAAGAAGAATTAAATCAACAAAGACAACAGTCGTCTTCTTTACAGAGAGAGTATCATGTGGTAGAATCTCGACTTGAGACGATGAAAAACATGACAGAACGTTATGAAGGCTATGGAAATAGTATTAAACGGGTCATGGAACAAAAGAGCAAAAAACAAGGAATTCATGGTGTTGTTGCTGATTTAATTAAAACGGATAAAAAATATGAGATCGCAATAGAGACAGCACTTGGTGGAAGTATTCAAAATATTGTGACGGAAGATGAACAAATCGCAAAAGAGCTCATTGAATATTTAAAGAAAAACCGATATGGAAGAGCTACATTTTTACCGTTAACAAGTGTAAAGGGAAGAAGTAATTCCATAAATCCAAAGGTTTTAGAAGAAAATGGAGTATTGGGCATTGCGAGTAATCTTGTGAGAATCGAGCCGATCTATAAGGGGATTATAGAGCACCTTCTTGGACGTATTATTATTGTGGATACGATTGACAATGGGATTCGCCTTGCAAGAAATTATCAATATAGTTTGCGAATTGTTACATTAGAAGGAGAATCTTTAAGTGCAGGTGGTGCTATGACTGGTGGTGCTTTTAAAAATAATAGCAATTTACTTGGAAGAAGAAGAGAGATTCTAGAGTTAGAAAATCAAAGAGAAGATGTGCTAAAAGGACAAAAAGAAGTGGAAGAATCTTTGCTTTCTTTACAAAAAGAAAAAGATCAATGCAAAGAGAGTCTAGAACTTACGAAAAAAGAAAGACAAGATCTCGTTCTTCAAATGAACACCATTGGATTAAAGATTTCTACAAGTGAAAAACAAAAGCAAGAATTACAAGTGCAATATGAGCGATTGCGAAAAGAAAATCAAGAGTTAGAGCAACAGATTGTGGAAATTAAAGAAAATCAAGAGTCCATTGTTGCTTATACAAAAGAACAAGAAGAAAAAAGATTGGAACAAGAGGGAACGATTAAGCAGTTAGAACTTGAATTATCCCGATTAAAAGCACAAAAGGATACAAAGGCAGAACAATATCATAAAGTGAATATGGATTATATGTCTATCAAACAGAAAATTGATTTTGTGCAGATGAATTTGAAACGTATTTTATCAGAAGAAAGAGAGTTACTCAGTCAAAAAAGAGAGTATGAGAAAAAATCTATGGAGTCAAAAGAAAAGGTAAATACCCTTTCTCAATCTATTGAACAACTTTTGATAGAAACAAAACAGTGTGAAGATCAAATAAAAGATATAAAAATAAGCTTAAAAGAAAAAGAGCAAGAGCGTCAGACGATTACAACCTCTCATAAAGCATTGTTTGAGAAACGAGAACAAATAGCAGAACAGCTTTCAGGTCTTGATAAAGAAGAGTATCGTCTAAAGGGGCAGCAAGAAAAGATAGAAGAAGCCATCCTAAATAAGAGCAACTATATGTGGGAAGAATATGAAATCACTTATGGAAATGCGCTAGGAATGGGAAAAGCTGTTACCAAAGATTTGGATTCCTTAAAAAAATCATTAGTACAAGTGAAATCTCAGATTAAGGCATTAGGAGATGTCAATGTCAATGCTATTGAAGATTATAAAAATGTATCGGAGCGCTATACGTTCTTATCCGCTCAAAAAGAAGATATTATAAAAGCAGAAGAAAATTTAATTCAAATTATTAAAGAATTAGATATTGCGATGCGAGAGCGATTTACGGAAAAATTCGCACAAATTCAAGTGATGTTCCAAAAAGTATTCCAAGAGTTATTTGGTGGTGGAAAAGCAACCTTAGAATTGATGGAAGGCGAGGATGTATTAGAAGCGGGAATCCGTATTATTTCTCAACCACCAGGAAAGAAATTACAAAATATGATGCAATTATCTGGTGGAGAAAAGGCTTTAACAGCGATTGCCCTTTTATTTGCAATTCAAAGTTTAAAACCTTCCCCATTCTGTTTGTTGGATGAAATTGAAGCGGCACTTGATGATTCTAACGTGGATCGATTTGCAAAATATTTACATAAATTAACAAAAGATACACAATTTATTGTGATCACCCATAGAAGAGGAACGATGGTATCTGCAGATGTTCTCTATGGAATCACAATGCAGGAGAAAGGAGTATCTGCTCTTGTCTCCGTAAGTTTAATTGAAAATCAATTAGAACAATAAAAAATTAGAGTGTTCCATTATAAATTGGTTAAAATACGAAGAGGGAGAAAAGATTCATAGAAATGTGGAAAACACGTTTTATGGAATAGATAAGAAGACATAAAGGAGATTTTATATGGCAGAGAAGAAAGGATTTTTTAAACGACTTGTTAGTGGACTAGCAAAGACAAGAGATAATATTTCAGCAGGGATTGATTCTATTTTTAGTGGTTTTTCAAAGATAGATGATGATTTTTATGATGAATTAGAAGAAACTTTGATTATGGGTGATCTTGGAATTGATACAACATTAAAGATTATTGAAGATTTAAAGAAGAGAGTAAAAGAAGCCCATATAAAAGAACCAGAACAATGTAGAGAATTATTAATTAATATCATTCGCGATCAAATGTTATTAGATGAACATGCTTATGACTTTGAAGATCGGAAATCGGTTGTATTAGTGATTGGTGTCAATGGTGTTGGAAAGACAACTTCTATTGGAAAATTGGCTTCTCAGTTAAAAAATAATAATAAAAAAGTATTGTTAGCAGCTGCCGATACGTTCCGTGCAGCAGCAATTGAGCAGTTAGAAGAATGGTCAAATCGAGCAGGCGTGGATATTATTGCGCAAAGTGAAGGCTCTGATCCAGCAGCCGTTATTTATGATGCTTTAGCAGCAGCAAAGTCAAGAGGAAGCGATGTGTTACTCTGTGATACAGCAGGACGTCTTCATAATAAAAAGAATTTAATGGATGAATTAAAAAAGATTAATCGCATTATTGATCGGGAATATCCAGACGCTTACCGTGAAAACTTAATTGTTCTTGATGGAACCACTGGACAAAATGCATTAGCGCAGGCAAAGCAGTTTAAGGAAGTTGCTGATATTACAGGAATTATTTTAACAAAATTAGATGGAACAGCAAAAGGTGGGATTGCTATTGCTGTCCAAGCAGAACTTGGAATTCCAGTAAAATATATTGGTGTTGGTGAAAAAATTGATGATTTACAAAAATTTGATCCAGACCAGTTTGTACAGGCATTATTCCAAAAAGAGGAGGAAAATGATGAGTTGCTCTAAAAGTATCGCTGTTGATATTGGGACGAGCACAATTGGAATGGCACTTGTTGATGAAACAACAGGTGCCATTTTGGCACAATGTGGGAAAAATAATTCTCAAAAAAAACATGGGGCAGATGTAGCGGCTAGGATTCGTTATGGCAGCACAAAAGAAGGTGCTCTTGCTATGAAGATGTTAGTGCAAGAAGATCTCATAAGAGGGTTTTTTGAACTGACAAAAGAATGGCAAACGATAAAAACAATTGTGATCAGTGCTAATACGACAATGGAATATTTATTTCTTGGACGGAACACAGAGAAGTTAGGAAGTTATCCCTTTTCTATGGAAGATAGTGGATGGAGGGAATATTCTTTTCAGGAAGTATTTTCTCTTTCCAACAATTCGTATGAAGAAGAAATTATAGAAACCATGAAACAGTGTCAGGCAAACGTAATTTTACTTCCTTGTATTAGTACATTTGTTGGTGGGGATATTGTATCTGGTCTTTATCATTTAAAATTTTTAGAGAGAAAGAGTGTCTCTTTATTATTGGATCTTGGAACAAATGGAGAGATGGCAATTGCTGGTGAAAACGGTTTTTATACAACTTCTGTGGCTGCAGGACCAGCTTTTGAAGCGAGTATTCATGGAGCAGGGAGAAAAGGAACTGCATTGTTGGAATGGATTGCAAGGGCAAGATGTAGAAATCAGATGAATAAAGAAGGAACCATTGCTAGAAAATATGAAGGTACAGGAATTCCTTTAGGAGAGGGACTGATTTTAAAACAAGAAATTATAAGAAAAATTCAGTTGGCAAAAGGAGCTTTATTAGCAGGAATCGAACTATTATTAAAACAATATGGGATTACGGCACAAGAAGTGGCAGAAGTTTATATTGGTGGCAATTTTGGATTTCACTTAGATATGAAAAGTGCTATTTTAGTAGGAATGCTTCCATCTAATTTTCAAGGGAAAATAAAAGTAGTCGGAAATGCATCTCTAAAAGGGGCTATCGATTGTATTTTTGATAGGAATGCAAAAGAAGAAATGGAGCATATGATAAGAGAAATACAAAGTATTAATTTAGCAGAAACGAAAGAATTTCAAGAGCTTTTTATAAGACGAATGGAATTTGCTCCAATTCGATTATAAAAATGAAATTTTTTGGATTATATATTGCATTATCTAAAGTGAACTGATAGAATATTTTAAGATGAATGAAAATAAAACATAAGAGGAATGAAGGAGGGCTCATTGTGGCTGTTACATCATTATCAATAGAAGAGTTAAAGCAATTACAACAACAATTACAACAAGAATATGACGCATATAAATCACAAAATTTAGCGCTTGATATGTCAAGAGGGAAGCCATCTGGAAAACAACTAGATTGCATGAACTCTATTTTTGATATAAAAGTCGATTATATGACAAAAGCAGGAGTCGATGCAAGAAATTATGGAATTTTAGATGGAGTACCAGAAGTGAAGGAATTATTTAGTGAACTTTTAAATATTCCTACCGAACAGATGATTATTGGTGGAAACTCTAGTTTAAATATGATGTATGATACGATTGCTCGTTGTTTTTTATTTGGAACGGGTGGAGAGACTCCTTGGTCAAAACTTCCAAAAGTGAAGTTTTTATGTCCTTGTCCAGGGTATGATCGTCATTTTGCCGTGACAGAAGAGTTTGGAGTTGAGATGATTAATATTCCAATGACAGAACAAGGACCAGATATGGATTTGGTAGAACAGCTTGTGGCAAAAGATGATTCCATTAAAGGAATTTGGTGTGTTCCACTTTTCTCAAATCCACAAGGAATTTGCTATAGCGATGAAGTAGTAGAAAGACTTGCCTCTATGAAAACAGCGGCAAAAGATTTTCGAATTATGTGGGATAATGCATATGGGGTGCATTATGTTTATAAAAAGCATCCATTGAAAGATATTTTAAAAGCAGCAAAGGATGCGGGAAATGAAGATAGAGTCTTTTATTTCTTTTCCACATCGAAAATTACCTTTCCAGGAGCGGGAGTCGCTCTTATGGCCTCTAGTGTAAAAAATATAGAAGAAACAAAAAAACGTATGGGTGTACAGACTATCGGATCCGATAAATTAAATCAGCTTCGTACTTTACAGTTTTTTAAAGATGCAGATGGCGTATTACGACATATGGATCAACTTGCACAAGAACTTCGTCCAAAATTTGATATTGTGCTTAAGACATTAGAAAGAGAATTAAAGGATACAGGGCTTGCCACATGGCAGAGTCCAGACGGGGGATACTTTGTATCGGTTGATACGTATCAAGGTTGTGCAAAGAAGACAGTTTCTTTAGCAAAAGAAGCGGGAGTTGTAATGACAGGAGCAGGAGCAACGTATCCATATGGAAATGATCCAGAAGATAAAAATATCCGAATCGCTCCTTCTTATCCAACTTGTGAAGAATTGCAAAAGGCGATGGATTTGTTCTGTCTTTGTGTAAAACTTGCAGGGGTTAGTCAGTTATTAGAAGAAAACAAATAAGAGAAAACACAGATAACGTGGAAATGGTAAAGACCTTTGAAGGCGATTGAACAAGATTCAAGAGACTTTAAAGGTTTTTTCGTATCGTTTGAAAGTCCTTGTATGGGAAGAATAATGATGGTAAAATAAAAAATACAACAGGACAAAAAGGAGTGGAGAAAGTAGAAGAGATGGGAAAAAATAAGAAGGAACAAAAGCATAAAAAGAAAAATGATTCTTCGGATTTAGGGAAACAAATAGAAGATTTAGTGCAAGATGCCATTGACAATTGGGATTTTGATGAGCTCTCAAAAAGTGTTGGAAATACAATAAAACAGTGGAATGATGAATTAAATACTTCCTTTCAGAAGTCATTTTCTAGTACGAAAAAAGATATCCATTCTGCGTGGCAAGATGTAAAAGAAGATCTGTTTTATGCCGTTGATGGGGCGAAAAAAGATGTAATGCGTTCTATGGAAGCGGAAAAAAAGCGAAAAGAACTTAGAAATTCTAGAAGAAAAGGTGCTGTGCACTATGGAAAAAAGAAGATTCAAGAAAAAATTATAGAAGGACAGTTAGAAATTCCAGTTCGAAAAAGAGCGCCATTAAAAGTAAAAGGAACGTTATATACGGTTTTTGCTTCTTTATGTCTAGCTGGATTTGGAATTGCTACGCTTATTTTTGGAATTTTATGGATGATAACCGGCGGTTTTATGAATTTCTTTATCGGTTTTTTAATTCCGACAATATTGTCAGCAGCATTTTTAGGAGAAGGAATTGAGCTTTTACAAAAGAACCAGAGGATGATGCGCTATATTTCTTTATTAAGAGCAAAAGGATATGTGGATATTAAAGAATTGGCGCAATATGTTGGTATTAAGAAGAGAAAAGTATTAAAAGAAGTAAAGGAAATGCTCGCATTAGGAGCTCTTCCAGAAGGACATCTTGATCGTAATGAGACATGTCTAATTGGAACGGATGAAATCTATCATCAATATCAAGAACTAGAGCAGAGGCGATATGAAAACGAGAAGCTAGAAGAAGAGCGACAAAAAGAACAAGAGAATATGTCGGAAGAGATGCGCTATATTTTTAAAGAAATTGAAGAAGGAAGACGATTCATTGAAGAAATTCGGGCAGTCAATCGAGACATATCAGAGCCAATTATTTCAGAAAAAATAGCTCGTTTAGAAAATATTTCAGAGAAAATCTTCCAATATGTGGAAGAGAATCCAGCTAAAGTAGAAGAAATTCGAAGGCTGAAAAATTATTATTTGCCAACGATGTTGAAATTAGTTCGTACTTATGAAAAGTTAGAAGATAGTGATGTTTCTGGTGCAAACCAAAAGAAAATTCGAACAGAGATTGAAGATACGTTAGATACGATGAATACGGCATTAGAGACTATGTATGATGACTTATATTCCGCAGAAGCTATGGATGTGTCCGCAGATATTTCTGTGTTGAAAACGATTCTTGCAAGAGAAGGACTTGTAAAGAATGAATTAGAAAAGACAAAGGAGGAGAAATAAAATGAGTGATTTAGAGGAAATGTTAAAAGAAACACCAACTCTGACATTTGAGCCTTTTCCAGAAGAAAAAAAGGAAGCCGTTTTGGTAGAAGAGAAAAAAACAGAGCAAGTGGCAGAAGAAATTCCATTAAGTGAAGAAGAAAAGAAAATGGTAGAACAATTTTCAAAACAGATTGATCTTGCCAATTCCAATCAAGTGTTACAATATGGCGCAGGGGCTCAAAAAAAGATGGCTGATTTTTCAGAAAGTGCTCTTGGTCATGTAAAGAATAAAGACTTAGGGGAAATTGGGCAAATGCTTTCCAATGTTGTGATGGAGTTAAAGAACTTTGATGTTGAGGAAGAAGAAAAAGGTGGGTTATTTGGATTTTTTAAAAAGACAAACAATCGCATTAATACAATGAAAGCGAAATATGCAAAAGCAGAGTCTAATGTAACCGAAATTTGCAATCTATTAGAAAAGCATCAAATTCAGCTTTTAAAAGATGTTGCAGTTCTTGATCAGTTATATGAGTTAAATAAAAATTATTATAAAGAACTTACCATGTACATTTTGGCTGGAAAACAAAAGTTATCAAAAGTTCAAAAAGAAGAGTTACCGATTTTAATGGAAAAAGCAAATCGCACAGGGCTTCCAGAAGATGCACAGGCGGTAAATGATTTAAATGCTTTATGCAATCGTTTTGAAAAGAAAATTCACGACTTAGAGTTGACGCGAATGATTTCTGTGCAGATGGCACCTCAGATCCGTTTAGTGCAAAATAATGATACAACTATGTCTGAGAAAATCCAGTCAACGATTGTCAATACCATTCCCCTTTGGAAAAGTCAGATGGTATTAGCTCTTGGAATTGCACATTCTGAACAGGCGGTGAGGGCGCAAAGAGAAGTAACGGATATGACCAATGAGTTGTTGAGAAAGAATGCAGAAGCATTAAAAATGGCAACAGTAGAAACTGCAAGAGAATCTGAAAGAGGAATTGTAGATATTGAAACATTAAAATATACAAATGAATCTTTAATCTCTACGTTAGATGAAGTATTACAGATCCAAGTGGAAGGAAGACAAAAACGAATCGAAGCAGAAGAAGAGTTAGCAAAAATAGAAGGAGAATTAAAAGCGAAGCTTCTTCAATATGCAAAACCGTGAGAAACATAATAGATGCAAGTCTGTTTCTTATCATTTGAGTTATGTTTTTTGTAAAAAGTATTAAGAAAAGAGGAGAAGATATGACAGGACAAGAAGCATTTCAAGAATTAGGTTTTCCTTATGAGGAATTAGTAGCTCGATTTTCTGGAAATGAAAAGCTGGCAGAGCGGTTTTTAAAGAAATTTGTAGAAGATAAAACGTATGGTGCGTTGTGTCAAGCAATAGAGGAAGATGATTATGCTAAAATAGAAGGTTTTGCACATACGTTAAAAGGAGTTGCTGCTAATTTAGGTTTGCAATCAATTTTTCATTATGCAGAGGCAGTAGTAAAAGCAGTCCGACAAAAACAGTATTCAGAAATTCCACCGTTATTTGAACTGCTACAACAAAGTTATGAACAAGTGATTTTTGTGTTAAAACAATTAGATTAAAAAAAGAAACTTCCTAATAAAAATAGGAAGTTTCTTTTTTTAGATTGCTTTATTTGTTTTTTTATGCTCTTTTAAGAAATTATCCTCTTAAATGCCAAATATCGTTTTCGTACTGAGCGATTGTACGGTCTGCAGAGAAGAAACCAGCTTTTGAAATATTGATTAACATTTTCTTAGCCCATGTCATAGAATCTTCATAATCAGCAAATACTTGTTCTTTTACTTTAATATAATCATTGATATCAAGAAGTGTCATAAACCAGTCTTTTCCAACGATTTCTTTATGAAGGCGTTCTAATTTTTCACTATCACCGATGGTTGTAATTTCGTCGCTAATGATAAAGTCAACCATTTCTTTAATATGAGCATCCTTTTCATAAAAATCTTTGGAACAATAATCCGCTTTTTCATAATGTTCGATTACTTGTTCGCTAGATTCTCCAAATACATAAATATTATCTTCACCAACAAGTTCAGCGATTTCCACGTTTGCACCATCTAAAGTTCCAAGGGTAACAGCACCATTTAACATGAATTTCATGTTACCAGTACCAGAAGCTTCTTTGGATGCTAAAGAAATTTGTTCGGAAACATCACAAGCAGGAATTAACTTTTCAGCAGCACTAACATTGTAGTTTTCTACCATAACAATTTTCATGTATGGGCTCACTTCCGGATCGTTGTTTACTAATTCTTGTAAGCAGAGAATTAAGTGAATAATATCTTTTGCAATAATATAAGCAGGAGCCGCTTTTGCACCAAAAATAAAGGTAATAGGAGTGGAAGGCTTGTTCCCATTTTTGATTTCCATATACTTATGAATGATATAAAGAGCATTCATCTGTTGGCGTTTATATTCATGAAGACGTTTGATTTGAATATCAAAAATAGAATTTTCATCAATTTCTTCTCCAACATTTTTAAGAATAAAGTTTTTCAACTGAATTTTCGCTTCTTTTTTAATAGCAAGCAATTGCTTTAAACTTTCTTCATCATTTAAAAATTCACCTAATTTTTGAAGCTCTTCTGCATCTTTCTTAAAGCCATTTCCGATACGTTGTTCAATAAAAGAAGTAAGTGGATGGTTACAATGCATTAACCAACGACGGAACGTAATACCATTTGTCTTATTATTAAATTTCTCAGGATAGATTTCATAGAAATTCTTTAATTCGCTATTTTTAAGAATATCTGTGTGGAGAGCAGCAACGCCGTTGATGCTAAACCCATAATGAATATCCATGTGTGCCATATGAACACGCTCTTCTTCATCGATAATTGCCACAGAAGGATCATCAAATTTTTCTTTTACAGCCTTATCTAAGTTATGGATAATTGGCATTAAGTGTGGAACGATTTCTTCTAAATAATGCACTGGCCATTTTTCAAGAGCTTCTGCTAAAATAGTATGATTCGTATAAGCACACATATTTGTTACAATCGTAGATGCCTCTTCAAAAGAAATGCCTTCTTTCATTAAAAGACGGATAAATTCAGGAATTACAAGGCTTGGATGAGTATCGTTGATCTGAACAACAACATATTCAGCTAAATCATGAAGATTGGAACCACGGCTTTTTGCTTCTTCTAAAATGAATTGAGCACCATTACTTACCATAAAGTATTGTTGGTAAATACGAAGTTGATGTCCTGCTTCATCGCTATCATCAGGATAGAGGAAGAGTGTTAAATTTTCTTTAATATCGGTCTTGTCAAAGGAAATGCCTTTTTTCACAATGGTTTCATTAACAGAGTCTAAGTCAAATAAATGAAGTTTATTCACTTTATTTTCATATCCAATGACATCAATATCATATAGAGTAGAAGTCAATGTGAAATCTTTAAATGGCACTTCATAAGAATGTGCTGTTTTTGTTAACCAGCTATTTTTTTCAATCCAAGGATTTGGTGTTTCTGACTGACTATGATTTTCAAATACTTGTTTAAATAAACCTAAGTGGTAGTTAAGACCAATTCCATCTCCAGGAAGTCCTAATGTTGCAATGGAATCTAAAAAGCAAGCGGCAAGACGTCCTAATCCACCATTTCCTAAAGATGGTTCTGGTTCTGCTGTTTCCACTTTGGAAATTGATTTTCCGTTTTCTTCTAAAAACTTAGCCACTTCGTCATAAATTCCTAAATTAATTAAGTTGTTAGAAAGTAGTTTTCCAATTAAAAATTCAGCAGAAATGTAATAAAGTTTTTTCTTTCCTTCATTGATTCCACGGTTTTTTGCTTCTTCTTTTACTAAGGAAAGAAGAGCAAAATATAATTCTTTTTCAGAACAAGCTTTTGCTGGCTTTTGATACATTTGTTCTATTAAATTTTGTAATTTTTCTGTTATCATTATAATACCTCCAATAAGAGTATTTTCAGTTTTCATGCCATAATAGTGAAAAATTAAGTTGTTTCATAAAATAAGAAAAAACTTGAAAATACGTTATATATAAAAATTTCTTTATAAACAATGAGTTGCTTTTGATAACATTATCGTATCATAATGAATAAAGAAAAAATAGCACGATCCTGTTATGAAATGGTACAATTCTTGCGCAGTTTTTGTGGAGTCATCCCATTTTCTTCCTGAAATTTTCGGATAAAGTAACTCGTGTTGTGAAAGCCAACTTCTAAGGCGATTTCTGTAATCGAATGATCCGAATGAAACAATAAATGTTTGGATTTTTCGAGTCGCAAATGGTTAATATAGGAAATCAAAGTTTTACCAGTATATTGTTTAAATACTTTCATAAAATAATAATCACTATAATGTACCATAGCAGCTAGCTCTTTTACCGAAAGGTCTTCTTGGTAATGCGAATCAATATAATTTAAAGCTGTTTTAATAGAAGAGAGTTTTTTCGTATCCGTTTGGTCGGAAGGGATAATATATTCTCCACTTGCTAATTCATAAAAAAGAAGAAATAAAAGTCCCTTTAATTTCACATAATAAAAAGGTTCTTTTTTTATTCCATCCTCTATAATCGCTAGGAAAATATGATGGATATTTTCGTAATGGGCATCCTTTGGTTTTATAATATGGACAAAATCAGCCTGTTTATTCATAAGCATGTGGATCAGTTTTTCGTGACAAAGGTCGCCAGCGATTCCAGAGAGAATGACTAAGTCAAAGACAAGGCTTTTAAAGTATAAAATATTTTTTAAATCACTTTTTAGATGGTGAACCGCTTCTTTATTGATGAGAGCAAAGTCGCCTGCTTGGATTCGAAATGTATTTTCGTTAATGCGCAAAATACCACTTCCTTTTTCTATGTAGATAATTTCCATTTCTTCATGCCAATGGGTATAAATCGAATGAAAAATTTCACAATTATCGTCATAAATATCTAAGGGAAGCTCAAATGTACCATGGGGATTTAGCTCTTTTAGTGTATCATCAACATGTTTTTTATCAATTTTTTTTATCATATTGCCTCCAGTTCTGCAAAGAAAAATTATATGTTTCTTATGGTCCTTATTGTAACAGATACTGGGCAAAAGAAAAAGCCTCACAGTGAAACATACTGTGAGACTTGAAAGGATCAACTTAAATTATTGAACAACTACGTTAGTAGCCTGTGGTCCACGGTTACCTTCTTCAATATCAAAAGTAACATTTTGACCTTCTTCTAATGATTTAAAACCATCTGCTACGATAGCAGAAAAATGTACAAATACATCTTTTCCTTCTTCTGTTTTGATGAAGCCGTAGCCTTTTTCACTGTTGAACCATTTTACTGTACCCTTGTTCATTGCGGTACCTCCTTAAATAAATAAAAAAATAAATAGAAATAAATGGAAATAAATCCATACTTATGAGTATTTGTATATTTTTTACTATACGATATACAAAAAAATTCATAAGTTACACATAGTTTTTATTATCATACACAAATCCCACATGATATAAAAAATATGTGAAGCTTATGAATTAACTCAACTGTGTTAATCATACCATTAATGGTTAGAAATAGCAAGGAAAAATTGAAAAAATTTTTGAAAATTCAGAATTGGATGCCGTTTCCAAAATTTACATAATTTTGTCGAATTGTATTAACAAAATATGCAAGACTTGTACGTTATCAGTTTTTGTGATATGCTTAATATGCTGAACGATTAAGAAAGATGCAGCTAGAAAGGAAATATGTCGTAAGTGAAAAGAGTAAAACGACACAGGACAAAAAGAAGGTGTCCATCCGGTACGAGAGAATATGAAGCAAATATGGAATACAATTGAACGCTTAGAGAAAGAACGCTTTGTCTCGGATGAAGAGTTTAAAGCACTTATTACAACAGAGGATGAAGAAGCCGTAACAGAGTTATTAAAAAGAGGCAAAGAGGCATCCTTAAGACAGTTCGGAAATAAAATTTATATTCGAGGGCTGATCGAAATAAGCAATTATTGTTGGAATGATTGTCTTTATTGCGGAATCCGTCATGGAAATAAGAAAGCAGAACGCTATCGTTTGACGAGAGAAGAGGTACTTTCTTGTTGTGAACAAGGATATGAGCTAGGATTTCGTACATTTGTATTGCAGGGAGGCGAAGACGCCTATTGGCGAGGAGAGCGTATGGAGGAATTAGTTTCTACCATTCGAGAAAAATATAGAGATTGTGCTATTACGCTTTCGCTCGGAGAAATGACAAAAGAAGAGTATCAACGTTTATATGATGCAGGTGCCAATCGATATTTACTTCGACATGAAACGGCTGTGAAAGAGCATTATAAGCAGCTTCATCCTGCCGAACTGTCTTTTGAGAATCGAAGAGAATGTCTTCGGTCTTTAAAAGAGATAGGATTTCAAGTAGGAAGTGGATTTATGGTAGGTTCACCTTATCAGACGGTTGATTATTTAATAGAGGATCTTCACTTTTTATGGGATTTACAACCACATATGATAGGGATAGGGCCATTTCTATCGCATAAAGATACTCCATTTAAAGAACAGCCAAATGGAAGTATGGAAAGAACCCTTCGTATGATTGCAATTTTGCGATTAATGTTTCCAAAAAGCCTGATTCCATCGACAACCGCTCTTGGGACAATTGCACCAGATGGGCGAGAAAGAGGAATATTAGCAGGAGCCAATGTTGTTATGCCAAATCTTTCTCCACAAAAGGAACGAAAGAAATATATGCTATATGACAATAAGATTGCCACAGGAGAAGAGGCAGCAGAAGGCCTTTGGCGTTTAAAGAAGCGTATGGAAGCCATTGAATATGAAATTGTGACGGCAAGAGGAGATTTTCCAGAGTAGTGGTAATAGGGAACGAAGAAATAGAAAGAAGAGGAAAAGAAAATGTACAATGTAAAATCAAAAGTTGCAACAGAGTTTATTGACCATCAAGAAATTCTTGATACTTTAGAGTATGCCAAAGAAAATAAAAATAATCTTGAGCTCATCAATTCTTTAATTGAGCGTGCAAAAGACTGTAAAGGGTTAACTCATAGAGAAGCTATGCTTTTGTTAGAGTGTGAAGATCAAGAATTAATTGAGAAGATGTATCATTTAGCAAAAGAGATCAAACAAAAATTTTATGGAAATCGTATCGTAATGTTTGCACCTCTTTACTTGTCAAACTACTGTGTCAACGGTTGCGTTTACTGTCCATATCATTTAAAAAACAAACATATTGCTCGTAAAAAATTAACACAAGAAGAAATTCGTCAAGAAGTAATTGCATTACAAGATATGGGACATAAACGTCTTGCTCTTGAAACAGGAGAGGATCCAGTTCATAACCCATTAGAATATGTATTAGAAAGTATCAAAACAATTTATAGCATTAAACATAAAAATGGAGCGATTCGCCGTGTCAATGTGAATATTGCGGCTACCTCAGTAGAAAATTATCGCAAATTAAAAGATGCGGGAATTGGAACTTATATTTTATTCCAAGAGACGTATCATAAAGAAAATTATGAAAAATTACATCCAACAGGACCAAAAAGTGATTACGCTTATCATACAGAAGCTATGGATAGAGCTATGGAAGCGGGAATTGATGACGTTGGTCTAGGTGTTTTATTTGGGCTTAATACATATAAATATGACTTTACAGGTCTTTTAATGCACGCAGAACATTTAGAAGCCGCATTTGGAGTAGGTCCTCATACCATTAGCGTTCCTCGTATTTGTGCTGCGGACGACATTAATAAAGAAGATTTTAAAGATGCAATTTCAGATGATATTTTCATGAAATTAGTTGCAATTATTCGTATTGCAGTACCTTATACCGGTATGATTGTATCTACAAGAGAATCCAAAAAAGTGAGAGAAAAAGTATTAGAACTTGGTGTTTCTCAGTTAAGTGGTGGTTCTAGAACAAGTGTTGGTGGATACGTGGAAGAAGAACCAGAAGAAGAAAATTCTGCTCAATTTGATGTCAGCGATACAAGAACTTTAGATGAAGTTGTAAATTGGTTAGAAGAACTTGGTTATATTCCAAGTTTTTGTACGGCATGTTATCGAGAAGGAAGAACAGGAGATCGTTTTATGTCTCTTGTGAAATCTGGACAGATTGCAAACTGTTGCCAGCCAAATGCTCTTTTAACATTAAAAGAATATTTAAATGACTACGCTTCTGAAGATACAAAGAAAAAAGGCGAGGAATTAATTGAAAAACAATTAGAATATATTACGAATCCAGTTGTAAAAGAAAATGCAAAAAAATATTTAAATGAAATTGAAGCAGGAAATCGTGATTTTAGATTCTAAACGATAAGAAATATGTTTCATGAGTTTCTCACGTTCTTAAGCAGTCTGCATATAAGAGCGTAATAAAAAATAAGATAATAGATGGTGTCACAAAAGTAAAACGTTGTGACACCTTTTTTACAAAGAGAAGATGGGTGAATAAAAAGGAGTAGGAATATGAAGATAAAAATTCTAGTAGAAAATACAAATAATGAAAAAAATCAGTATGAATTCGAACATGGACTTAGCATTTTGATTGAATCCAAAGGAGAAAAAATACTATTTGATTTTGGGAAAACGGATAAGTTTATAAAAAATGCGGAGTGCTTGGGAGAGTTATTAGAAGATGTTACTTATGGTGTTCTTTCTCATGGACACTATGATCATGGAGATGGATTGCCTTATTTTATGGAAAAAAATAAAAATTGTCCAATCTATTTGCAGATGAATGCGTTATTACCTTATTTCTCAAGAAAGGCAGAGAGGTCAATTCTATTTGAAGATATGTCTTATATTGGGTTAGAACCAAAGATTCGAAAAATGCCTTATGTGAAACGGTTTCATTTTGTGGATCGCATGAAGAGAATCAATGATCGTATGATTCTTTATAGTGGATTTCAACAGGAAAAATTTGTGCCATCCATTAATGAATCTTTATATCAAATGAAAGAAGACGGTTTTATTCAGGATGATTTTTTTCATGAGTTAGCGTTATTAATAGAAGAAAATGAGAAATATTATTTATTTGCTGGTTGTGCGCATAATGGGATTGTTAATATTGTAGAGCAAGTAGAAAAATGGGAGGGAATAACCATTGATGTTGCTTTTGCTGGCTTTCATTTACATACTGCAAAAAAAGGAAATCAAGTGTCAAAAGATGAGGTGGAACAACTGGGAGGCTATTTAAAAACAATGCATCCTGTCTTTTACACAGGACATTGTACAGGAAAAGAGGAATATCAGCAGTTAAAAGAAATATTAGGAGAAAAGCTTCATTATATGAGTACGGGTTCTGTATTTGAATTTTAATTGTTTCATAAGAGTAGAGCGAGACAAAAGAGAAAAGGAAAAGATACAAAAGAGAAGGAGTAATAAGAGTTTTGTAACGATCAAGAATTGATAAAATAGGGGGCGATAGACAATGGGAAATATATGTATTTTAGATTTTGACGGAGTGTATCAACAAGAAGATTTTTATAAATCTTACGAATATCAATGGATAGATTTTACAGACTTAAAAGGGGTCAATGGATATTGTGAGCATCATTCGCTTTTTGAAATTCAAAAGGCAATTTTACCTTATGCAGGAAAACATCTTTCCTTTTTAGGAAATGGCAATTATCATTATATTGCCTATCTTTATTTAGCTATGATAAAAGAGCCGTTTAGTCTTTTACATTTTGATCATCATACGGACACGCAAACTTCTCTTTTTTCCGAGTTGATTTCTTGCGGTTCTTGGCTTGAAAAGGCGCTATTACAATTACCGAATTTAAAGCATGTCGTATCCGTTGGAGTGAGAAATGATCAAAAGAAGGATATACAGCCTTCTTATCAAGAGAAAATTCGATGTATTTCAGAAAAAGAAGCGGTCAGTTTAACTTGGGACAGCATAGAGCCTTTGTTAAAGGAAGAGGATGTCTATATTAGTTTGGATAAAGATGTGATCCGACGAGAAGAAACCATTACAAATTGGGATCAAGGAATTTTATCAAAACATAAAATACTCTCTTTTATGGAATCGTGTTTACAAGAGAAGAATGTGGTTGGAATCGATGTATGTGGAGAATATGCAGAGGATATGGGAGGTTCTATAATAGAACAAGAACATGCTTATTTTATTAATAATGGGATGAACGAAGAAGTTGTAGAGCTTTGTGAAAGGATGGGATATTTACTGTAATGAAAAAAGTTTATGATATTACAAAAGAATTGTTAAGTTGTGAAGTGTATCAAGGGGATAAGGAGCCTGTTTTGCAGAGGGTAATGAGAATTCAAGATGGAGAAGAGTATAACTTATCGAATGTGGAAATGTGTCTTCATAATGGCACTCATATGGACGCGCCTTATCATTTTATTGAGGGAGGAAAAACGATTGATGAAATTCCATTAGAAGATACGATAGGAACTTGTGTTGTTGCAAAAAGAAGTGGAGTTTTAGACGATAAGGCGTTGAGGAAATTGTTGGACGGACTAAAAAAACAGTTTGGAACAATTGAGCGGTTGCTTTTAAAAGGAGAAGATACTTATCTCACTTTGTCGGGAGCAAAGCTAATAAAGGAATATGGGATTTGTTTAGTAGGAGTCGAAAGGGATACGGTTGGTAATCCTAAGGTAGAACAGGACATAGAACAAGTACATAAAGAATTATTAGGAAATGGAATTGTTATTTTAGAACATTTGGATTTAAGTCAAGTGGAGGAAAAACAATATATACTCTTTGCTCAACCATTAAAAATAAAAGGGGCGGATGCAGCACCTTGTCGGGCAATTTTAATGGAAAAGGAGTCATAAGAGAGGAAAGAGAAACGGAAGGAATAGTTGGTTAGGCAATATTAGGAAAGATAGCGAAACAATATGAGGAAAAGAAAGAAATGATAAGGAGTGATTGGTTCCGCTTCTTGTCATTTTTTATATTCTCATAACAAACACTTGTTCTCTTTTGGAAAGTGTGTTATGATGAAACAACAAATAGAAAGACTAGAAAGGATTTTATTATGGGAAAACAATATGATGCAGATAGTATTTCTGTCTTAGAAGGATTAGAAGCGGTCCGTAAGCGTCCAGGAATGTACATTGGAAGTACAGGACGAAAGGGATTAAATCATTTAATATATGAAATTGTAGACAATGCAGTGGATGAGCATTTAGAAGGATTTTGCAATCGCATTGAAGTTTTTTTAGAAAAAGATGGTTCAGCTACGATTAACGATAATGGACGAGGAATTCCTGTCGGAATGCATAAGAAAGGGATTTCAGCAGAGCGTCTTATTTTTACAACACTTCATGCAGGTGGAAAGTTTGATGGAGCTTCCTATAAAACAAGTGGAGGGCTTCATGGAGTTGGTTCTTCTGTAGTGAATGCTCTTTCCGTTAAGTTAGAAGTGCGAGTAAGTAGGGATGGAGCAATTCATCAAGATAGTTATTCAAGAGGAGTTCCAACAACCGAGTTAGTGGATGGATTATTGCCTGTGATTGGGAAGACAAGAAAGACAGGAACATGGGTGAATTTTATTCCGGATCCAGAGATTTTTGAGAAGACAAAGTTCAGTGCAGAGGAAATTAAAAGCCGTCTTCATGAAACCGCTTATTTAAACCCAAATCTCACAATTTTCTTTGAAGATCGAAGAAAAGAAGAGGTGGAATCCATTGAGTATCATGAACCAGATGGGATTATTGGATTTGTAAAAGATATGAATAAAAATAAAACATCCATTCATGAACCTGTGTATTTTAAAGGGGAAGCAGAAGAGATTACGGTAGAAGTGGCATTTCAATATACCGATGATTTTCACGAAGACGTGCTAGGTTTTTGTAACAATATTTACAATGCAGAAGGCGGATTACATATTACAGGATTTAAAACTCAGTTTACGACGATTATGAATAATTACGCAAGAGAGATTGGAGTTTTAAAAGAGAAAGATGCTAATTTTACAGGGACCGATATTCGAAATGGTATGACTGCCATTGTTTCCATTAAACATCCCGATCCAAGGTTTGAAGGGCAGACAAAGACAAAGCTAGATAATCCAGATGCTTCAAGAGCGGTCAGTAAAATCACAGGAGAAGAAACAGCTCTTTATTTCGATCGACATTTAGAAGAATTAAAAGAAGTGCTTGCTTGTGCAGAGCGAGCGGCAAAAATTCGTAAGACAGAAGAAAGAGCAAAGACAAACTTAATTTCCAAGCAAAAGTATTCTTTTGATTCCAATGGAAAATTAGCCAACTGTGAAAGTCGTGATGCCTCTCAATGTGAAATTTTTATCGTAGAAGGGGATTCGGCAGGAGGAAGTGCAAAAAGTGCTAGAGATCGAAAATACCAAGCCATCCTTCCGATTCGAGGAAAAATTTTAAATGTAGAAAAGGCTACCATTGATAAAGTGCTTGCCAATGCAGAAATCAAATCTATGATCAACGCCTTTGGTTGTGGATTTTCAGAAGGGTATGGAAATGACTTTGATATTACAAAACTCCGCTATCATAAAATTATTATTATGGCAGATGCGGATGTGGATGGAGCACATATTTGTACATTATTACTCACTTTATTTTATCGATTTATGCCAGAATTGATTTATAATGGGCATATTTATATCGCTATGCCACCTCTTTATAAGGCGACTCCAAAGCGAGGAAAAGAAGAATATTTATACGATGATAAGGCGCTGGAAAAATATAGAAAAACCCATAAAGGTCCATTTGAGTTACAGCGCTATAAAGGTCTTGGAGAAATGAACCCAGAACAGCTTTGGGAGACAACTTTAGATCCAGAGAGAAGATATTTAAAACAAGTAGAGGTTGAAGATGGAAAAATGGCATCTGAAATTACCGAATTATTAATGGGAAATGACGTTCCACCAAGAAGGAATTTTATTAAAGAACATGCGGATGATGCAGAAGTTGATGCATAAAATGTTTGTTTTTAAAAAAGTAATGAGAGTAGAAAACAAGTAACCGTTATAAAAGAAAAAGATTACTTGCAAAAAAGTAGAGAGAATAAAGGAATGAAAGAAATATGGATAATATATTAAGAACTGACTATACAGAAGTCATGCAAAAATCTTATATTGATTATGCAATGAGTGTTATTGTAGCTAGAGCGTTACCTGATGTGCGGGATGGTCTAAAACCGGTACAAAGAAGAACGTTATACGATATGATGCAACTAGGGGTAAAATATGATAAGCCGTTTCGTAAATCGGCTCGTATCGTAGGGGATACGATGGGACGCTTTCATCCCCATGGAGATAGTTCCATTTATGAATCATTGGTGGTAATGTCCCAAGAGTATAAAAAGGGAATGCCATTAGTGGAAGGCCATGGAAACTTTGGTTCTATCGAAGGCGATGGAGCTGCTGCTATGCGTTATACAGAAGCTCGTTTGCAAAAAATTACCCAAGAGGCGTTCTTGGCGGATCTTGATAAAGATGTTGTGGATTTTGTGCCAAACTTTGATCAAAATGAAGAAGAGCCAGAAGTATTACCGGTTCGTATTCCAAATTTATTGATCAATGGAGCGGATGGAATTGCAGTTGGTATGGCAACAAGTATTCCGCCTCATAACTTAGCAGAGGTCATTGATGCTGCAAAGCTTTATTTGAAAAATCCTAATGTTACAGTCGAACAGTTGCTAGAAGTGATGCAAGGGCCTGATTTTCCAACAGGGGGAATTATCGTCAACAAAGATGACTTAAAAGCCATTTATGAAACAGGAAGTGGGAAAATTCGCGTTCGAGGAAAAGTGACCCATGAAAAGTTAAAAGGCGGTAAAGAAGCACTTGTCATTACAGAAATTCCATATCCAATGGTAGGCGCAGGAATTGGGAAATTTTTAAACGATGTCGTATCGTTAATTGAAAATAAAACGGCTATGGAAATCTCTGATATTTCCAATCAAAGTGGAAAAGATGGGATTCGTATTGTATTGGAATTAAAGAAAAATGCCGATGCCAATAAAATAGAAAATATGCTCTATAAAAAGACGAAATTAGAAGATACATTTGGCGTTAATATGTTGACGGTTGCCGATGGAAAACCAGAAGTGCTAGGGCTGAAAGCATTTTTTGAACATTTTACAAAGTTTCAATATTCTATTACAAAGAGAAAATATACAACTTTATTACAGCAAGCAAAGAAAAAGAAAGAGATTCAAGAAGGTTTGATAAAAGCTTATGATGTTATCGATCTCATTATTGAAATTTTACGCGGCAGTAAAAATTTAAAACAGGCAAAAGCTTGTTTAGTCGATGGGATAACAGAAGGAATTCAATTTAAAAAGAAGGCATCAGAAAAACAAGCTATGGGCTTAAATTTTACAGAAGCACAGGCAACGGCAATTTTGGAAATGCGTTTATATCGATTGATTGGATTAGAAATTGAAGCCTTAGAGAAAGAATATGAAAAGACCATGAAAGAAATTGAACGCTATGAAGATATTTTAACAAATGAGAAAACAATGCGTTCTGTCATTATAAAAGAATTAGATGGATTTAAAAAAGAGTTTGGAACTCCAAGAAAAACAGTCATTGAAAATCGAGAAGAAGTCGTATACGAAGAAAAAATTCAAGAAATACCACTTGTTGTATTGATGGATCGTTTAGGATATATTCGTACCGTCGATGTATCTGCGTACGAACGAAATAAAGAAGCAGCGGAAAATGAGAATAAATATATTATTTCTTGCATGAATACGGATCGCCTTTGTGTCTTTACAGATACCGGAATGTTACATTCTATAAAAATTATGGATCTTCCATATGGAAAATTCCGTGATAAAGGAGTACCAATTGATAATTTATGTCATTACAATAGTGTAGAAGAACGAATTTTATATGTCAATGCGACGAAAAATTTAGAACAACAAAAATTATTGTTTACAACAGCACAAGGTATGGTGAAGATTGTTGCTGGTTCTGAGTTCCAAGTTTCGAAAAAGGCAGTTGTTTCTACAAAATTAGCAGAAGGGGATCAAGTAGTATCCGTAGAAGAAGTAAAAGAAGAATGTCCACAGTTGATTTTACAGACAAAAAAAGGAGTGTTTTTACGCTTTTTAGTAGAGGAGGTTCCAGAGAAGAAAAAGATGGCCATTGGTGTTCGGGGAATTAAACTAGCAGAAGGAGATGAAGTAGAACAAGCAATTCTTGTGGTAGGACAAGGACAAGAAGAATTTTTCTATAAAGAAAAAAGATTACAGGTTTCTCGTGTCAAATTAAATAAAAGAGATACAAAGGGGACAAAATTACGACTATCTTAAGAGAAAAGAAAGAATATAA
>DVIZ01000114.1 GCA_018710905.1 Candidatus Scybalomonas excrementigallinarum
GATATAGTTAGAAAACAAAATCCTCCATTCACCTAATCGATGACGAGAAAGTCGATAGATAGAATTAAAATCCAATAATATAATTAAGATTAGAAATCATCGGATAATATGAAATAGAAACATCGATAGATATAGCCAGTATGAGAATAACAAATAGAATTCATCGGCAGAGAATCGATAAATACCGATTAGATAGAAAAATCAAAATAAGTAAATTGGTAGAGGGTTTTTGAAAGGAAAAGGTATAGACCATTGGACGAAATAGTGTAAAAGGAGTATCAATTTAGAAGAAGCTAAGTTGGTACTCCTTTTTTTATGTTATAGGAAATTCCTCGCAAAGCGAGTTAGCCTATAACATAAAAAAAGCACTACGTGCGAACGATTACTATTATAGAAACGATGAGAAGCATATTTATGAAATTTCTATATTTGTGGACAGTTGTCAAATCTTTCATCAAAAAGATTCTATCAACAACATTTATTTGGAGGCTGTTGTTGAATTTCTTCTATTCGCTATATGAAGCGTTGTTTTTGCGCAAAAAATATGAGAAGAAACTATAAGATTGTATAATTTCTTCTCATACGATAACATGAAAAATGATGCTCAATCAAAAGAGCGGAAAAGTCCAATTGCTTTTCCAACGATCGTAAGATTTTCAACAATAATTGGTTCCATATAATCGTTTTCTGGTTGGAGACGGAAGTGATCATCTTCTTTAAAAAATCGCTTAATGGTAACAGAATCATCGATTAACGCGATGACAATATCTCCATTTTCAGCGGAAGGTGTCTGCTCTACAAGAACAAGATCCCCATCAAAAATACCAGCATTGATCATACTTTCTCCCCGAACCTTTAGCATAAAAACTTCTCGATTATGAATATATTCTGGCATAATTGGAAAATACGTTTCAATATTTTCAATTGCAAGAATCGGCTGTCCAGCAGTGACAGTTCCAACAACTGGTACGTTGATTAATTCACGTCGTGCTAAGTTGAAAGAGTCTTCTATAATCTCAATACATCTTGGTTTAGTAGGGTCTCTACGAATATATCCATTTTTTTCGAGAGAGCCTAAGTGGGAATGAACAGAAGAAGTAGATTTTAAGTTAACCGCTTCACAGATTTCACGAACGGCAGGGGGATAGCCCTTTTGCAAAATACATTGCTTGATATAGTCTAAAATCTCTTTTTGTTTTGGTGTGATTTTACCATATCCCATATTTCAACCTCCTTTAAAAAAATATAGTTTTTATCATTCTTATCATAGCATAGAAAACAACAGTTTGCAAACAAATGTTCTGAAAAATGGAAAAAAGTATTGACGAACATTTGTTTCATATGTATAATAATAACAAACGAACGTTCGAAAGTAAATAAAAATATTCCTCAAAGAGAAAATATTCTCATATTCGCAAGAGCGCACTCTTGTGCTATAATGAAAAAGCTGAATTTTGGGGAAGGGAAAGAGAGGATTTATGAGTAAGAAGGAACAGTGGTTACAAGAGGAATTAATGACAAAATATCAAAAGGAAATTTCTTCTAAAGAAGGAGAAAGATTAAAATATAATTTTATTTGTTATGAAGAAGGGATGTTAAAAGAGATAAAAGAAGGAAAATATGGGCTTTCTTCTTCTACCTATTTTAGCAACCAATTAGAAGGGTTTATGATGGATGCAAAAGATGCCTTTTTGATGAGTCAATATATAGCCATTAGTTTAATTGCTATATTTACAAGAACTGCTATTGAAAAAAAGGTTCCAGTTGAAAATGCATTTGCTATGAGAATGGCCTGTATTGAAATGCTGGAGAAACTCAGTACCGTTCAAGAAATACAAGAGTTATTAGAATGTGCAAAAGAGAAATTTCTCTACTTAATAGAAGCTCATAAGATGGAAAAGAAAACGAGGACAATTGTGGAGCGGTGTAAAAAGTACGTGCAATTGCATCTTTATGAAAAAATCTCAGTAGAAGAAATTGCAAATACCATTCATACAAACAAGGATTATCTTTCCTATGTTTTTCATAAACAAGAGGGAATTCCTCTTATTACTTATATTCAGCAACAAAAAATTCAAGTATCAAAGACAATGTTAGTATCGAAAGGACAGGATCTTGAAAGTATTCGGAGGGAGTTGGGTTTTAATTCACAAAGCTATTTCAGTACCGTTTTTAAAAAGCATACTGGTGTGACGCCAGCGCAATATCGAAAAGAGTATGGAAAAAAAGAAAAACAATATTCTATGTAACGAAGGAATTAGCGGTGGTGAAAATAAAAAGAGAGGAAAGGAATCGAGCAATTAAGATTCTATAAAGGAAAATGTCAGGAAAAACACATATGATAATTGGAGCAACTTCATCGCTATTTTTTTTACCAACAAATCGTATTAGCGCGACCATAATATGCGCTTCTTTTGGGGCTCTTGGAGGATTGATTTTAGATATTGATACGAGAAAAAGTAAAGGAGCTGTTCTTTTTCGGACAGTAAAAAAGGCAGTAGAATTACTCCTTGCTTTAGCACTTATTGCAATCTTACTTGGGAAGGAAAAGGATTTCTTTCGAGTATTTGATTCGTGGAATTGGTGGAATGTAATATGTCTTGCTAGTTTATTTTTACTGTATTGGTACGGAAGCACTACACCTCATCGATCTTTTACTCATTCCATAGAATTTGTCATATTCAATGCTTTTTTATTATATTTCCTTCCGAACCTATTTTTATGTGCATTTTTAATTGGACAACTTTCGCATATTGTGTTGGATTTATTCAATAAAAAACATGTAACGCTTAGTATTTTATTTCGAATAAAAGTTTCTTTGAATTTAGCAAGTTCGGATGGTATTGTAGATAGGATGCTATCTTTTTTAGGAATGATTGGACTTGTTATTTTATTTGTGAAAACCCTATTTTCATAAAGCTTTGGATCTGTTAAAATAGAAATAAAATTTGTTCTAAGTGAGAAAGAATAAATCTTTAGATTGAATATGAGAAAAGAAAGGGAACGTAAGAAGTGGATGAAGCCTTTTCATGATGGAAAAAAGAAAGGCTTCCTTGCTTTTACGATTGTAAAGGGAATAGGAATGAATACAGTGATTACTTCAAATGAGGCTCTTTTAGAAGCCAGTAAAAAAATTGCGAAGGAAAAAGGAATTCTAGCAATTAATATGAGAGAAGTAGCAGCAAAAGCAAATGTTGCAGTAGGGTCTGTTTACAACTATTTTCCGAATAAAGCAACACTAATCAGTGAGACAATTGCTTCTATCTGGTGTGATG
This sequence comes from Candidatus Scybalomonas excrementigallinarum, assembly GCA_018710905.1. Lineage (GTDB taxonomy): Bacteria > Bacillota > Clostridia > Lachnospirales > Lachnospiraceae > Scybalomonas > Scybalomonas excrementigallinarum. The sequence continues at coordinate 3,276 of DVIZ01000114.1, forward strand.
TGTTTTATGGGACAAAAGGCTGTATGACATTTACTTGTTTTAGTGAATGTCTAAAATGGTTGATGGATACAATAGGGGCTTGTAGCAAAGAATATCCAGACTTTTTAAAAACTCATGCGCTAGGAATTAAAGAGGAAAAAGAACGTGAAAAGAGTCGTCAAATGATGGAGACTTATAGAAAACATTTAAAAGAACAAATGCTCTTTGTATTAGAAAAAGATCAAAAAGTACGAAAAGAAGTGTTTGCTGATGGCCTTCAAAAAGAAGATTTTATCGATTTTGTTTTTTCAAATGTGATTACTGCATTGAATAAAGGGGAAAGAGAATGTGAAATTCTATTTCAGATTATAGAAAAACTGTTGTATTAATAAAATGGGACGAATAAAAGGCTATTGTAAGGAAAGAAAGGAAATATCGATGAAAAAAGAGTGGAAGCTGTGGAAAGAGTCCTATTTGGAATTAAAAAATATTAGGACAATTACAACATGTGCTATGTTTGGAGCTATTTCCATTGTATTAGGTTATTTTACGATTCAAATAGGTGATTTTCTAAAGATAGGATTTTCAAATATTCCGAATCAAATAGTAGCGTATTTATTTGGACCAGTATTAGCCCCCATTTTTGGTGGAGCAATGGACATTGTGAAATATTTAATAAAACCTGTAGGCGGTTTTTTTCCAGGTTTTACAATAACCGCTATTTTAGCAGGAATGATAAATGGATGCTTTTTATATAGGAAAAAAATAACGTGGAAGCGTGCCTTTATCGTTAATTTTATTATCATGTTTTTTTGTGATATTGTATTAAATACGTATTGGTTATCTCTTTTATATGGAAAAGGTTTTTTGGCATTATTGCCATTGCGAGGAATTAAAAATCTTATTATGTGGCCAGTGAATTCCTTTCTTATGTATTCGGTGATTAAGTTTCTAGAAATAACAGGTATTTTTCAGGTGCTTGAAAAACCAAAGACGATAGAAAGAACAGAATCATAATAAGAGGGATAAAAGTTAGAAAGAACTTCGGTGTTTCATTAGAAATAAGGAACATCGGAGTTTTTTTATTCTATAGGAAATTTCTCGCAAGAGAGTGTCATCCTATAGAATAAAAAAGCACTACGTGCGAACGATGCGCAGCGAGCAAAGAAGATAATTTTGCTTCGCAAGCTGCTCGCGCGCGGCAAAGTGTACATTGCTAGAAGTAACTTAAAGTCGCTAAGAGTGTGCAATGAACATTTTGTTCTCGTTAGGAGGCAAGACTCCAGTTGTTGTATTTATAAATATTCATATATGTTTTATATTCATAAATTATGGGAAGGACGTTTTCTTTTTTATTGAATGAAAGATAGAAAATAAGATGAAAAAAATAGAAAAAATATTTAATTGGTAAAAATAGGGGAATTATTTATGCTAAACAGTATTCATAAAGATAAAATTATCTTTACTAGATCTTTATAACAAATTGTTAATTATCGTGTTATAATATTCTAAAGAATATATGTTATTACAAAAAGTAAATATATAACTGCATAAATATTTATAAATAAAATAATAAGTCAAGAAGATATTTACTTATAAGAGAATACGGGGAGCATTTATGAAAAATTTAAAACAGTTTAACAAAAAAATTAATAAGCGATTGTTTCTTAGTAATGTTATATTATTAACAATCATTCTGCTTAGTGTTACATATTTTGCCATATCTTATGTGGATAGAATGGAAGAAAAGATAGAAAATACAACGAAAGAGACATTACAATTAGTATCTTCTCAAAATGTGAAAGCAATCCAAAAAGAAGTATTTTCAAAACAAGAGTTTTTAAAAGTAGTAGCGAAGGATATGGAGAGAGAGGAAAGGTTTGATATTTTAGATAATATAAAACGATTTAAGAAATATGTTCAAGAGTATGAGTTTTACAATATGGGGTTAATTAATAAGGATGGTATTTGTTATACAACATTAGATGAAACATTAGATTTACATAATTATGATTATTTTAAGCGGGGAATGAAAGGGGAAATTCAAATTTCACAAAGTTATAAGAGTGAAGATAAAAAAATGGATTTAAATATTTATGTCGTTCCTGTGTATAAGAAGCATAAAGTAAAAATGCTTTTAACTGCTACCTATGCTTCCGATAAATTTTTGGAACGATTGAATATTACCTCTTTTCAAGGGATAGGAGGAAGTTTTGCTGTTAATCGGATAGGAAAATTAGTGGCACATTCCAAGGAGATAGAAGAGAATTCTGTGGATGGTTTGAATTGGAGTTACAAGGATTTCTCACAATCGTTTGAACGCATGATGTCCAATATAAAGGAGGAAAAAGTAGGGTATATTGAATATCATATGAAGGAAAAGGAATATTTAGGATTTTATGAACCAGTGGGGATTAACGATTGGTATTTAATTTCTTATGTACCAAAAAATTATATTGATAAAAATGTGAATGAATTAACAAAAGAAGTTAGAATTATAAGTGTGATTATTATTATTGCTTTTTGTTGTTTTTCTGGTATTTGGATTTTATATTGCTTTCTCTATCAAAGAGGAGTAAATAATAGAATTTTTTACGATAGTTTGACAAAAGAAAAAAATTATGAGTATTTAAAACATACTTTTTACAAAGAAGATTCCAAAAATAAATCTTTAATCGCTTTAGATATTGATAAGTTTAAAATTATTAATATGATGCATGGTTTAAACGTAGGCGATCAGATGTTATTATATTTATATCGTACGTTTAAAGAAGTTTTGCCAAAAGATATTTTATATCGAAATAAAGCCGATGAGTTCGTTGGTATTATTTATCATGAAACAAAGCAAGAACTCATGGATAAGTTAGAGTTATTGAATCAGAAAATTCAAGAGGATATGAAGAATAATAAAATCTATCATATGACTATTTCCATTGGGGTGTGTGCATTAGAAGGATATTCTAGTCTTCAAAGAATTTATGGAAACGCAATTATAGCGAAAAATCAAATTAAAGGAAATACGAATATTGTCTATAATTTTTTTGATGATAAATTAAGAGAAAGTTTTATTGAATGTGGACGAATGGAATCTAAGTTTGAAAGTGCTCTTGGAAATCAAGAGTTTGAAGTTTGGTATCAACCAAAATACAATATGAAAGATGAAAAGATTGTAAGTGCAGAAGCGTTGGTGCGATGGAGGGATGAAAATGGACATTTAATTTCTCCTGGAAAGTTTATTCCTGTCTTTGAAAAAAATGGACAAATTATTCGATTGGATGAGGAGATTATAAAAATTGTATATAAAGACTTAAGAGAAGCAAAGGAATTTGGAATACAGACAGTTCCAGTTTCTATTAATTTATCGCGACTTCATCTAGATTGTCCTGGGTTTATTGGAAGAATTGAACAGTTAACGAAAGAGTATGGAATTAAACCAAGTGAAATCGTGTTTGAAATAACCGAAAGTGCATTGCTTGGTGATAAAGAGAGTCTAAATTGTTTTATCGAAGGATTGCACCGATTAGGGTTTCGTGTGGATATGGATGACTATGGAACAGGGGTTTCTAGTTTAGATTCTTTATCATCTTTTTCCTTTGATACGATTAAATTAGATAAAAGTTTTATTGATAATATTGGAAATAAAAAAATGGATATTGTCATTAAGTCAACGATTAAAATGACAAAAGATCTCGATATGCAAATTATTGCAGAAGGGGTTGAGACAATAGAACAGGTAAAGTTTTTGTTAGAAAACGAATGTTTAATAGCACAAGGTTTTTATTATTCAAAACCACTAAAGAAAGAACAATATTTCTTAAAGTTACAAGAAACAAAAGAAAGAATAAGATAAGAAAAAGCACAATGAATTTACAAAGTTCCTAAGAAGATTCTAATATAGAAAGGAAAGAAGTTGTAAATACACTGTGCTTTTCTTGTTATTGATTTATGTTAGGATTCCTTTATTTTGAGGAAGTTGTAGAAGAAAAGATATTTGTCTTTTCTAAGGCTCTCATTACGATTATTCCAAGTACACCACAAGAAAGAATTTCTCCGATTCCAACAGTTACCATTAGTACAGGAATTGGAAGTGGAGCACCATATCCATATTTAATAACAAATGGTACAAGTAATGCATTTGCGATAATTGGAGGCAATGGAGCTAACTTTTTGTGTTTACGAATGGAATAAGTTCCAATAGCCCCAATGAGAGTGGCGAAACTACCAATTACAATATCGAGAAGAATAATTCCTTTTCCTAACATATTCGCAATTAGGCAACCAAGGAATAATCCAGGAATTGCAGCTGGTGTAAAGACTGGTAAAATTGTTAACGCCTCAGAAACACGAAACTGAATTTCACCAAAGGAAATCGGGGCTAACGCTACGGTTATAACCACATAAAATGCTGCGATCATAGCAGCTTGTGTCAGAAATTGTGTTTTTGTTTTTTTCATTTTTCTCATCCTCTAGTTTTGTTTTAGGTGTGGAAGGTTTCGAACACACCAATTTTTAGTTACAAAAATATTGTCAGTTATTTGAACAACTTGTATAATATAGCATAATAAATTTTATCTGTCAAATGATTACATTATGTTTATAAAAACAATTTTTTTCATAATTTCCAAGTAAAAATAGAGAGGAAAATAAGACATTAAAAATAATTTTTTAAAATGGGGTTGACAGATTCTTATTTCTGAGTATACTAATAAAAGAAAAGTGAATACCGGTAGGTAAGGCTACTATGGAGGATACGGACTGCTGCCGCAAAATTATGGAGACATAATGCGTAGGTTTGAACAGGCTTTGTCGAATCAAGGCATAGCATAATGTAGTTTCATCGCCCCACAGAGTTAAAGCCCAAACGGTGATAAGTGAGATATTTCCCATGCGTTGTCAGTTGGACTTTGCTTGGGATTTTTTATATTGTAGGAAACTGTATTTCCTATCATATAAAAAAGGACTATGTGCAAACGATGGGCAGCTCGCAAAATAGAGAGTTTTTGCTTTTCGAAAATAGATAAGAAAGAAAGTAGAGGTGAGTGTATATGGATCACAGTCGAAGTTGTAACTGGAATTTAATAGAGAATGTGAATAATCAAAAACTATGCGCTCATTTTTATCGGTAAATGATAATCGTTTACAAATAAGAATGTTTCTTTTGCATAGGAAAATTACAGATACAACAAAAGACCAATGATTATCCACAGAGAAGAAAGAGAAAGAGAATTCTTTTCCTGTGGTATTTTTATGCCTATTTTTAATAATAACATTAAAAAAGAATTTAAATAATGTATAAAAAAATGTTTTTATAGATTAAATTAAATATAAAAATAATGTTATTATTTTAATGATTTCTTTGAAACAAAGAGAAAAGGAAAATAGTTGATCTTAAAATAGAAATGCAGGAGGACAAAAGAATGAGAAAAGAAAGAGCAATGAGAAAGCAAGCTGTTGGAGTTTATCAAGAGGAAGAAAAAAGAAATTTAATTTTTTCCGCTCAAAATCAGGCTGACATTGTGTTGAAAACATGGAATAGTTCCATAGATGGATTGGATAAAAGAACGGTTTTGGAAAATCGGGAGCAGTATGGAAAAAATAAAGTAACTTATGAGAAAAAAAAGTCATTTCCACTTCTTTTAATGGAAGCATTTGTGAATCCATTTACTGCAATTTTATTTGTACTTGCTATTGTATCCACCATTACAGATATTGTCATTCCTATTTGGCAAAAAAATAGAGGGGATTTCAATCCTATGACAGTGATTATTATTGTAACGATGGTTACGATTTCAGGTGTACTTCGATTGATACAGGAGTCCCGTTCTGGAAATGCGGCAGAAAAATTATTGGCGATGATTACGACTACTTGTACGGTGAAACGAATCGAAGGTGGGCAACAAGAGATTCCATTAGAAGACGTGGTGGTGGGAGATATTATTTCTCTCTCCGTTGGCGATATGATACCAGCCGATCTCCGGTTAATTGAGACGAAAGACTTTTTTGTAAGCCAATCTTCTTTAACAGGAGAAAGTGAGCCCATTGAGAAAGAAAGTAAAACTAGGGATATCAATTATGATTCTATGACAGACTATAAAAATATTGCTTTTATGGGAAGTAATGTGATAAGCGGAAGTGCGACTGCTGTTGTAATTGCCGTAGGTGATCAAACGTTGTTTGGCTCTATGGCATCTGCAGTAGGAGGAGAAGCTGTGGAAACTAATTTTACAAAAGGAGTGAATTCTGTTTCTTGGGTGCTCATTCGTTTTATGTTTTTTATGGCACCGATTGTGTTTGTAATGAATGGACTTACGAAAGGAGATTGGCTCCAAGCATTTTTGTTTGCAATTTCCATTGCCGTCGGTTTGACACCTGAGATGTTGCCGATGATCGTAACGACTTGCCTTGCCAAAGGAGCTGTTTCCATGTCCAAAAAAAAGACGGTTGTAAAAAACTTAAATTCCATTCAAAATTTTGGCGCTATGGATATTTTATGCACAGATAAGACAGGAACATTGACAGAGGATAAGGTGGTGTTAGAATATCACTTAAATGTCATGGGAGAAAAAGATGATCGTATTCTTCGTCATGCGTATTTAAATAGTTATTTTCAAACGGGCTATAAAAATTTAATGGATTTAGCAATTATAAAAAGAACCGAAGAGGAAGAAGAAAAAAATCCAGATCTTATGGATTTATCTTCCGCTTATGAAAAAGTGGATGAAATTCCATTTGATTTTACAAGAAGACGGCTATCAACGGTTGTGGAAGATAAGTCTGGAAAACGTCAAATGATAACAAAGGGAGCCGTAGAAGAGATGCTTTCCATTTGTACCTATGTAGAATATGAAAATGAGATACAACCATTAACAGAGAGCATGAAACAAAAGATTTTAAAGACCGTTGATGAGTTAAATGAGGATGGTATGAGAGTCGTAGCATTAGCCCAGAAGAATCATCCGTCACCAGTAGGGGAATTTGGAGTTAAGGATGAATGCCATATGGTATTGCTTGGCTATTTAGCATTTCTTGATCCTCCAAAACAATCTACAAAAAAAGCGATAAAAGCGTTAAAACAATATGGAGTTACAACAAAAGTTTTAACAGGAGATAATGAAAAGGTGACCCGCTGTATCTGTAAACAAGTAGGATTACAAGTAAAGCATCTATTGATTGGAGCTGAGATCGATGAGATGGATAATGAAACGCTAGCAAAAGTAGCGGAAAAAACAGATGTTTTTGCAAAGCTTTCTCCCGATCAAAAAGCTCGGATTGTATCCGTTTTAAGAGAAAATGGTCATACGGTTGGATTTATGGGAGATGGAATCAACGATGCAGTAGCTATGAAAAATGCGGATATCGGCATTTCTGTTGATACAGCTGTTGATATTGCAAAGGAGTCTGCCGATATTATTTTACTGGAAAAAGACTTGCTCATACTAGAAGAAGGAATTATCGAAGGAAGAAAAACTTATGCCAATATGATTAAATATATTAAGATGACAGCTTCTTCTAATTTCGGAAATATGTTTTCTGTTTTAATTGCAAGTGTATTATTGCCATTCCTTCCAATGATGAGCCTTCAATTAATTTTATTAAATTTAATTTATGATCTATCTTGTACAGCGATCCCTTGGGATCATGTGGATGAAGAGTTCTTACGTATGCCAAGAAAGTGGGAAGCGCATTCTATTGGAAAGTTTATGGTATGGATTGGTCCAACAAGCTCTATTTTTGACTGGACAACGTATATTTTTATGTATTTTATCTTTTGTCCGCTTTTTGTATCTCATGGAGTGCTCTATAACGATTTGGCCAATCACTATGGAGGAAGTCAACTAACACAATTAAAAGAAGCGTATGAAGCTATGTTTCAAGCTGGATGGTTCGTAGAATCTATGTGGAGTCAAACGTTAGTCATTCACATGATTCGTACGAAGAAGTTACCATTTATAAAGAGTCATGCGTCTGCACCTGTTATGCTGTTGACGATGACAGGAATTGTTTTATTGACAATGATTCCATTTACTCCTTTTGGAACTATGTTAGGTTTTGTTTCCTTGCCACTTTCTTATTTTGCTTATTTGATTCCATGTATTGTACTTTATATGGTGTTAGCTACTAGTATTAAAAAAGCATATATTAGACGATATGGTGAACTATTATAAATTCATTGTACAGGATAATAGAAGATTTTAGATAAAAAATAAAGTTGTTTGGAGGGATTGAAAATGAATTGGACAAATCTTTGGATGAAACTATTTGGAACAACAAGATTATTTGGAATCGATATGGGATTTTGGGTTTCTCTTTGTTTTTGCATTTTAATCGTTATTGCCATGAATATTATTTTTTGGAGTCGAAAGCCAATAAAGAGTGAATGATGGAAGAAAAATCGAATTATGTAGAAGATAGAAAAGCGTGAACCAACGGGATAAAAATCCATTGATTCACGCTTTTTATCGTTTCCTTATGGGAAGACAAACAGTTCCATTATTTTTTCTTACGAGAATAAGGGGTATCTTCCAATGGGAGACTTGTTCGGAATTTGCCATCTTTTAAATAATAAGCTAACTGTACCGCTGGTGGTGTTGGAATAGAAGCAATTTCACCAATTCCTTTTGCGCCACAAGCTAAGTTAGAAGAATTCTTTTCTATTAATATAGAAGTAACAGGTGGTGTTTGAGAAGAGCGGAACAATCCTAATGTACCAAACTTAGCCGTTGGTTTTCCATGATCGAGCGGAAAATCTTCTGTTAAAGAATAGCCAAGGCTCATAACAACACCGCCATCGATCTGACCTTCAATATTGATTGGGTTGATGGCATGACCGATATCGTGTGCGGCTATAACACGAGCAATTTTTCCATTCTCTGCTAATTCTACAAGATGAGTGGCATAGCTATAGGCAATATGATTTTTTGGATGTTCTTTCTCAGAGTTCAACGGATCTGTGACTCCTGTATATTCTCCTAAAAATTCCTGACCTTCTAAATCGGATAATGTTTTACCAGCATTTAATTGTTCTTTTAATTTCAATGCGGCAAGTCGAGAGGCCTCTCCTGTAAATAAAGTCTGTCTAGAAGCGGTTGTAACACCAGCGTCTGGAGAAGTAGAGGTATCTGGCGTTTGATAGGCGGTGAAAGAATGAGGAATGTCAGCGGTTTCACATACAATTTGTGTGAGAATCGTTCCAAGTCCCTGTCCAATACAAGCAGCACCACTATAAATCTCTACGATGCCATTGTGGATAACGAGACGACATCTTCCTGTGTCCGGAACACCCACTCCAAGACCAGCATTTTTGATAGAACAGGCAAGACCTGCTTTTGGATTCGCATCCACATAAGGTTTGATTGCTTCTAATGTTTCAACAAGGGCAGTGGATTCGTCAGCAAGCTGACCGTTTGGTAAGTATTGTCCAGGACGAATAGCATTGCGGTACCGAATTTCCCAAGGGGTGATACCAACCATTTCTGCTAATAAGTTTAAGTTACATTCTACAGCAAAACAGCTTTGTGTGACACCAAATCCACGGAAAGCGCCAGCAGGTGGATTATTTGTATAGTAAGCTTTTCCATCAATAACAATATCGCTATAGTGATAAGGGCCAGGAGCATGAGTACAAGCTCTTTGAAGTACAGGTCCTCCAAGAGAAGAGTAAGCACCAGTATCCGAAATGATTTCTGCTTTTAAAGCTGTTAAATAACCGTTTTCGTCACAAGCACTTGTACAAGTGATTTCCATTGCATGACGTTTTGGATGAATTAAAATACTTTCCTGTCTAGTTAAAGATACTTTAACAGGGGCATGAGAGGCGAGCGCTAAAATAGCTGCGTGATGTTGTACGCTCATATCTTCTTTTCCACCAAAGCCACCGCCTACCATCATGGCAGTTACATGCACTTTATCCATCGGAAGGCCAGTTGCCTCAGAACATTCCTTTTTTGTCTGCCAAACGCTTTGATCGCTAGAATAAATATGTACACCATCCCCTTCTGGCATAGCAATTGCAGTTTCTGGTTCTAAGAAAGCGTGTTCTGTTGGTGGGACACTATAGTGTTTTGTCACAACATATTTGGAATTTTTTATTTTTTCTTCTGCATTTCCTCGAACTAAATGTTCATGAGCTAATAGATTGCCGTCTTCATGAACAAGGGGTGCATTTTCTCTTGCGGCTTCTTCAGGAGAAAAAACGCCTTCTAATTCTTGATATTCAATAGAAATCAGTTCTTTTGCTTTTTTTAAGGCTTCTTTTGTTGTAGCAGAAATTAATACAAGAGCATCTCCAAGGAAATGTGTGATACCTCCAACAGGAATTAATACATCATAATCCTTTTTTAAATGTCCAATTTTCTTGTTCCCTTTTAAGTCATCTGCCGTTAAAACAGCGACAACTCCTTCCACTTCTTTTGCTTTGCTTGTATCAATAGAAAGAACTCTAGCTCTTGGATAAGCAGAACGAACAGCACTTCCATAGAGCATATTTGGGAAGGTTAAGTCATCAACATAAGTTGCAGTTCCAAGTGCTTTATCGATGGCATCAATACGAATGACATTTTCCCCTGTTACATTCAAGTTTTCTTCTTCTGGAACTGGAAGGTTTTCACGGAATAATTTTGCTGCAAGAAGAATGGCCTCTTCAATTTTTTGATAACCAGTACAGCGACAAATATTATTTCGAATTGCGTTTTTAACGTCTTCTTTTGTTGGATTGATTATTCTATCTAGAAGACCTTTGGCACTAATTACCATACCAGGAGTACAAAAACCGCATTGGACTGCTCCAACGTGTGCGAAAGCATATCCATAGACTTCTTTTTCACGTTTGCTTAAACCTTCCACCGTGACAATTTGTTTTCCATCGGACTTTGCAGTTGTTAAGACACAGGCTTTTGTTGGTTTTCCATCTACAAGGATCATACAAGTACCACAAGCCCCTTCTGAACAACCATTTTTTACAGATGTAAGCCCCATAGTTTCTCTGAGAAATGGGAGCATTTTTTCCTCTTTTTCTGTTTTTATTTCTACACCATTTACATAAAACGTATACATATATACTATCCTCCTAAAATAAATAAAAAGTCTGAGATAAGTATAACAAAAGATAAGAAAAATGCTGTTGGATATACAACAATTTATAAGAAAAGATGAATCTTAACTATTTCTTTATGTATAAAATAGAAAAAGAAAAGGATGATTTTAAGGAATTTATAAGGAAAATGAATAGGTAGAAAAAATAATAGTAGTAATCTTTATTAATAAGCGTAATATAAAGAACTATAAAATAACTTATTTGTGAAAGGTAAGAAATGAAAAAAATTTCTTGACATTTTTATGGGGAGGTGTTATAATTCAGACAGTTAGTAAACGCTAACTTTCGGTTATAAAATCTTCGTTATTAATAGGAACGATTGCTTCCGTTCCTATTAATAACAGATAAATACTTTATAAATAATATAGAAAAGACATTATATTTTGTAAACTTTTTTAAAAGGGGACAAGACAAATAGAATAAGTGGAGAATTTTAAATGGAATCATTTGAAATTCAGAAAGGAAAAAAGATGAAAAAATATATTGAAATTGAAAAAGTAATTGGTAGAGAAATCATTGATTCTAGAGGAAATCCAACTGTGGAAGCAGAAGTTCATTTAACAGACGGTACTGTTGCTTTTGGTACAGCACCAAGTGGAGCTTCTACAGGAGAATTTGAAGCATTAGAACTTCGCGATGGAGAAAAAAATCGTTTCGGTGGTAAAGGTGTTTTAAAAGCGGTTACCAATATTAATGAAACAATTTCAAATGTTTTAAAAGGAATGGATGCTTCTGATATTTATGCTATTGATCAAGCGATGATTAAAGCTGATGGAACAAAAGATAAATCTAATTTAGGAGCAAATGCAATTTTAGCAGTTTCTATCGCTTGTGCAAGAGCGGCTTCTATTTCATTACAGATTCCTCTTTATCGTTTTTTAGGTGGAATTTCCGGAAATAAACTTCCAGTACCTATGATGAATATTTTAAATGGTGGAGCTCATGCAGGAAATACAGTGGATGTACAGGAATTTATGATTATGCCAGCAGGAGCACCTTCTTTTAGAGAAGGACTTCGTTGGTGTACAGAAGTATTCCATACATTACAAGCATTATTAAAATCAAAAGGGCTTGCTACATCTGTTGGAGATGAAGGTGGATTTGCACCAGACCTTCAAAGCGATGAAGAAGCAATTGAATACATATTAGAGGCAATTAGACAAGCTGGTTATGAACCAGGAAAAGACTTTGTTCTTGCGATGGATGCTGCTTCTAGTGAATGGAAAGGTGAGAAAAAAGGAGAATATATTCTTCCAAAATGCAAGAAAAAATTCACTTCTGCTGAATTAGTTGCTCATTGGAAAGAATTATGCGAAAAATATCCAATTTACTCTATTGAAGACGGTCTTGATGAAGAAGACTGGGAAGGATGGCAGTTGCTTACAAAAGAACTAGGAGATAAAGTCCAGTTAGTTGGAGATGATTTATTTGTTACAAATACAGAACGTTTAAGCAAAGGAATTGAAATGGGTTGTGGAAACTCTATTTTAATTAAATTAAATCAGATTGGTTCTGTATCAGAAACTTTAGAAGCAATTAAAATGGCGCATAAAGCTGGATATACAGCGGTTACTTCTCATCGTTCTGGTGAAACAGAAGATACAACAATTGCGGATTTAGCAGTTGCTTTAAATACTTGTCAGATTAAGACTGGAGCACCAAGTAGAAGTGAGCGTGTTGCAAAATACAATCAGCTTTTAAGAATTGAAGAAGAATTAGGCGCAAGTGCTTGCTATCCAGCATTTGATGCTTTTAATGTAAAACGCTAAGAGGTAGATGCTATGGACGGTAAGAAACCATTATAATAGGTTTCTTACAGCGTCTATGCTTATGAAAACATAGTGAAAAAAGAAACCCGTAAGGAGAGTTTCTTATTACTTACATAAAGGTAACGAGCCATGCGGGAGCATTTATGCCCACATATGGCGACTACCTATGACCGTGAGAAGTTCGCAAAGCGCACTTCTCATCGTTATAAATAATAGTTAGTTTTGACTAACTAATAGAAAGAAGAAAGAAAAGGAGAAAAAGATATGTCATTAATAGGAAAAAAAGTAAGTGATTTTAAAGTACAGGCTTATGTGAATGGAGAATTTAAAGAAATTACAAGTGAGATGATCAAAGGAAGATGGAGTTTATTCTTCTTTTATCCAGCGGATTTTACTTTTGTTTGCCCAACAGAATTAGAAGATTTAGCAAATAAATATGAAGAATTCCAAAAAATTGGCTGTGATATTTATTCTGTTTCTTGTGATACTCATTTTGTGCATAAGGCATGGCATGATACATCCGATCGCATTAAAAAAATTCAATATCCAATGCTCGCGGATCCGACTGGAAAGTTAGCTCGTGATTTCGATGTGATGATCGAAGAAGAAGGAGTAGCAGAAAGAGGCGATTTCATTGTGAATCCAGAAGGAGAAATTGTTGCATATGAAGTAACAGCAGGGAATGTTGGTAGAAATGCAGATGAGATTTTCCGCCGTGTACAAGCCTCTCAATTTGTAGCAGAACATGGAGATGAAGTTTGCCCAGCAAAATGGCAACCAGGAGCAGAAACATTAAAGCCAAGTCTTGATCTTGTTGGTTTGTTATAAAAATAAGAAAATGTAGGAAAATAACGGCATTATCGTAAGAGAAAGAGGAGGTTGTAAAAAAAGCAACTTCCTCTTTTTTGTGTGATAGGAAATTTCTTGCAAAGCTAGTTATTCTAGTTCTAGAAGATAGTAAGCCAACAAAAGTTAAAGGAGGATCCATATATGTGTCCGAATGGTATCGCATACTTAGCAGTGTTTCAAAAAAGAAAGGAGAAAATGGATTGAGAGATTTTTATGATGCAGTGATTGTCGGAGGAGGGCCAGCAGGGTTATCTGGGGCGATTTATTTAGCAAGAGCCCAGTACCGTGTCCTAGTAATTGAAAAAGAAACCATTGGTGGACAGATTACCATTACTTCTGAAGTTGTAAACTATCCAGGAGTTCCAATGACCGATGGGAAGAAACTGACCGAAGGGATGAGAAAACAGGCGCAAAGTTTTGGCGCAGAGTTTTTACAAGGGGAAGTAAAAGAGATTAAATTCCATGAAAATGAAAAAGAGATCGTAACGGATAAAGGAACGATTCGATGTTTTAGTGTTTTATTGGCAACGGGAGCAAGCCCTAGAAGAGCAGGTTTTATCGGAGAAGAGGAATTTCGCGGAAGAGGAGTTGCTTATTGTGCCACTTGTGATGGAGAGTTTTTCACCGGAAAAGATGTTTATGTAGTAGGTGGAGGGTTTGCTGCTGCAGAAGAGGCAATTTTCTTAACAAGATATGCAAAGAAAGTAACAATTTTAGTGCGAACGAAACAGTTTACTTGTGCAGGTTCCATCGTCGATCAAGTGATGAATCACCCAAAGATTGAAGTGAAGTTTCAAACAAAGGTGTTAGAAGTAGGAGGAGAACAAACACTACAATATATTGTAACAGAAGAAGGGGAACAAAAGGAAAGACATCGCTACGAAGGGGAACATGGAGAAAATATTGGAGTGTTCGTATTTGCAGGGTATGAGCCAGCAACAGCTCTATTTAAAGAAATGGTAGAGTTAAATGAACAAGGCTATTTAGTGACCGATAGAAGGCAACAGACATCAAGAGAAGGAATATACGGTGCAGGAGATGTGTGCGTAAAAGAACTTCGACAAGTAGTGACAGCTGTTTCGGATGGTGCTATTGCGGCCACTTCAATGGAAAAGTATTTATTTTCGCTCTATGAGAATCTTGGCGTCAAAAGAGAAGAAAAACCAAACAGAACAACAATACCAATGGAACAAGAAATGGAGCAACAAGAAGAGGAAACAGCTTTTTTATCAGAAGCTATGAAACAGGAGTTATATCCTATTTTTGAAAGATTTACGAAAAATGTAATGGTAAAAGTCTACTTAGATTCCTCTAATTTATCAAAAGAAGTAAAAGGTTTTGTAGAAGAGATGCGTGGTTTAAGCGAGAGAGTTTCTTTTGTAACAATAACAGATAAGGAAGAGAAAATCGTTTATCCAGCGTTATCAATTTGTAATGAGGCGGGGAAGGAGTTTGGAATACAATTCCATGGAGTGCCTGGAGGGCATGAGTTTAATTCCTTTATTATTGCATTATATAATGCAGGTAGCAATGGACAACCGATTTCACAAGAAATATTAAATAGAATCAAACAAATTCAAACAAAAATAAAAATGAAAATAGCAGTATCTCTTTCTTGTACTATGTGTCCAGAAGTTGTAATGTCTGCACAAAGAATTGCAATCGAAAACAAAAATATTGAAGCAGAAATGTATGATATATCCCATTATCCTGCATTAAAAGAACAATATAATATTATGAGTGTTCCTTGTGTGATTATCAACGAGAAAGAAGTGTTTTTTGGAAAGAAAGGAGTAGAAGCAATACTTAATATTTTAGAGAAAATAGAAGATTGAGAAACAAAAGAGAAGGAAAAGACTATGGAACATATCATAGTCTTTTCTTTCTCTTTTGCCCAGAAGGTATTCGTCATATCAAGTGATTTTTATAAAAAATAAAGTCTCATAGAGTGAAAAAAAGATTGATGAATTAGTAAAAGTAAAGTATACTGAAATGGCAAATCATTTTACAGGAACGTGAAAAATTCACATAGTGTGTGGTATCCTTTATGGAGGATTTACGTTCAAAGAATTTTGCATATTTGCTAGAAGTTGTCATTGTAATCGTAAGTACAACTCATATCAATATAAAAACTGAAAGAAAGGAAGAGTTCCAATGGCAAAAAACATAATCCCTGAAAGTTTTGAAGAATTAAGACAATATTGTCCTTACTTGAGTGATAAGTTTTTAGAAATATTTGATGATTATGCTTTAAATCGTTTTAAAAAACATAATACAAAATTACAATATCTTTATGCAATAGCAGCATTATGCAATTATTCCAAATGTGATTTTTTAGCTTTAACTGCCCAACATGTACAAGATTTTTTTCATAAATTTGAACAGAATGCAGATATTTCAACTGTTAAATATAATTTAAGAATCTATCGAGCGGTAGCTCGTTTTGTGGATGCAAAGGCAAAGGAATATGATATTTCTCCAATCTATACGGCTTATTTTACAACGCTTATTTTACCAGAAACCGAAGTGGAGTTAGATCCCAATGATCTTCCAACGTTTGAAGAAATTGACCAAGTGTTTCAATATGTAAAATCCAATAATGAAATGGCGTTATTTATCGCTATGTCATTAGCGCTTCGGTGTGGAATGACGATTCATGAGATCACATCTTTAAAAAGACCAATGTTTTTTCAAGATGCAAAAGGAAATTATGGAATTCGAATGAAAGTAAGTAATACAAGCGATCGGTTTGTGAAAGTTCCAGAAGATGTGGCAAATATTATTGTGCATTATGTATCCGCTCGTTTCAGCGACGTACCGGATCTATTGCTCAATAAACAAAATCGTCCTGTTAGTATTCGAAGTTTGCAAAATTGGCTTCGTTCTGCCTGTCTTGCCTGTGATGTAGAGCCTTTTACGCTCAATCAACTTCGTGTTATCAGTGTTAGCCATATGTTAAAGTCAGGAGCGCCGGAAAAGAAAATCGCAGAATATATTAATGTAAAGGGAACGACATGGTTTTTCCGTTATAATCGTGTTGTAAAAGAACTAGAAGATTCTGCGGTAGATTATACCCATATAAAGATTGTGGAATAATTTTAGATTGTTAAGAAATCATCTTTACTTGCATTTTTAAAGAAATATGATAGAATTATTATTTAGTTTCACTGAGGATTGAAACGGATAGTTATGTTAAGATAATGAAATAAAATAATAAATGATCGAATCGAAATTATCGTTTAATATCACTTTTAGGAAGAAAGGAGCTTTTAATGAGCAATAAAAATATGGAAGAAACAAGACATCAGTTATCTTGTATCGAAGAACTTCGTGAACGCCTTGAAAAAAAGGTAGAAGAAACAGGAAAAAGACCAACATTTAAAGTAGTTAACTTTGGATGTCAGATGAATGCTAAGGATGCGGAGAAGTTAGCTGGTATTTTAAGTAAAATCGGTTATGTGGAAGCGGAAACAGAAGAGGCAGATTTTGTCCTTTATAATACTTGTACTGTTCGTGAAAATGCAAACTTAAAAGTATATGGAAGACTTGGACATTTAAAAACATTAAAGAAAAAAAATCCAGATATGTTAATCGCTCTTTGCGGTTGCATGATGCAAGAAGCAGATGTCGTAGAAAAAATTAAAGAAAGTTATCGTTTTGTAGATATTATTTTTGGTACTCATAACATATTTAAATTAGCAGAACTTTTAAAGGCGAGACTGGATTCAGGGGAAATGATTATCGACATTTGGAAAGATACAACAGAAATCGTAGAAGATCTTCCTGCGGAAAGAAAATTTTCTTTCAAATGTGGAGTTAATATTATGTACGGATGTAACAACTTCTGTACGTATTGTATCGTTCCTTATGTTCGTGGACGTGAAAGAAGTCGTGAAATTAGCGATATTGTAAGAGAAGTAGAAGAATTAGTAGCAGATGGTGTTGTGGAAATTATGCTTCTTGGTCAAAATGTGAACTCTTATGGAAAAACATTAGAGCCAAAAGTGAATTTTGCAGATCTTTTAAGAGAACTTGATAAAGTAGAGGGATTAGAGAGAATCCGTTTTATGACACCACATCCAAAGGATATTACAGATGATTTTATTGAAGTGCTTGCTACATCCAAAAAAGTATGCAATCATCTTCATTTGCCATTACAGTCTGGAAGTTCTAGATTGTTACAAAAGATGAATCGTCACTATACAAAGGAACGTTATTTGGAAATTGTAAAACAAGTTCGTGAAAGAATTCCAGATATTGCGATTACAACAGATATTATTGTTGGTTTCCCAGGGGAGACAGAGGAAGATTTCAAAGAGACAATTGATGTTGTAAAACAGGCACAGTATGATGGAGCGTTTACTTTTATTTATTCTAAGAGAACAGGAACACCAGCAGCAGCTATGGAGGATCAAGTTCCAGAGGATATTGTAAAAGAACGTTTTGATCGTCTCCTTCAAGTAGTACAGGAAGTTTCTGCATTATCCCATGGAAAATTACAAGGAACAACTCAAAAAGTTCTTGTAGAAGAAGTGAATCATCAAGATAATACAATGGTGACAGGACGCCTTACGAATAATACAACCGTTCATTTAAAAGGCTCTGAGTGCATGATAGGACAAATCTTTGATGTGAAATTAGTGGAATCTCGTGGTTTTTATTACATTGGAGAGCTGGCTTAATAGTCAGTTCTCTTTTGCGTAAAAGGCATAGGAAAGTAGAAGACTAAACAAAGAGAAGTGAAATAGAAGCGTCGATTAATAGGAAGAATGAAGAAAATAGAAATGAGGAACACGATGGCAAAATTGACTCCAATGATGGAACAATATTTTGAGATAAAGAAAAATTATCAAGATTGTATTTTATTTTATCGGCTTGGTGATTTTTATGAGATGTTTTTTGATGATGCGTTAATTGCTTCAAAAGAATTAGAAATTACTTTAACAGGAAAGGACTGTGGACAAGAAGAGCGAGCGCCAATGTGTGGGGTTCCTTACCATGCTTGTGAAGGGTATTTAAATAAGTTAATTGAAAAAGGATATAAAGTTGCGATTTGTGAGCAAGTGGAAGATCCAAAAAAATCAAAGGGAATTGTAAAGCGTGATGTAATTCGCATTGTAACGCCTGGAACGAATATGTCAGCCCAGACATTAGATGAAAGTAAAAACAACTATTTGATGGGAATTTTCCTCTTTGAGGGGTTGTATGGTATGGCCATTGTAGACGTATCAACAGGAGAATTTAAAGCGACTCAGTTTGATGATACAGGAAAGCTTTTAGATGAGATTTATAAATTTACTCCAGCAGAAATTATTTGCAATGAAGCTGTGCTTATGAGTACATTGCCGCTTGACTTTATTCATGATAAACTTGGAACGGCGATTTCCTATGTGGACAGTCGTTACTTTGACGAAGAGGCGTGTAAAAGCTTAATTAAGCAACATTTTAAAGTGGAAACAATCGAAGGTCTTGGGTTGCAGGAATATGAACTTGGAGCAATTGCTTCTGGGGCCTTGTTGCAATATTTATATGAGACACAAAAAACGTCTCTGTCTCATTTAATTACCATTGAGCCATATTCTGCAAGTTCTTTTATGATTTTAGATAGTTCTACGAGAAGAAACTTAGAACTTTGTGAAACGTTGCGAGAAAAACAAAAGAAAGGTTCTCTTTTATGGGTGCTTGATAAGACAAAGACCGCCATGGGGGCTCGTCTATTGAGAAACTATATTGAACAACCACTTATTTCAAAAGAACAAATTGAAGCCCGTTTAACAGCAATCGAATCATTAAATGAACAGGTATTTGTGCGAGAAGAATTGCGGGAATATCTTCGCCCGATTTACGATATGGAACGTTTGATGACGAGAATCACATTTAAGACAGCTAATCCGAGAGATTTTATCGCATTTAAAACATCTCTTCAATATTTACCATATATTAAAGAGCTATTAAAGACATTTAAGACAGGGCTTTTAAAAGACCTCTACGATGTTTTAGATCCGTTACAAGATATTTATGAATTGATTGATGCGGCTATTATCGAAGATCCACCCATTCCAATTCGGGAAGGCGGAATTATTAAAGAAGGCTTTAAAGAAGATATTGATTTATTAAAGAAAGCAAAGACGGATGGAAAGCAGTGGCTTGCGGATTTAGAAGCAAGAGAGCGTGAAAAGACAGGAATTAAAAATTTAAAAATTAAATACAATAAAGTATTTGGTTATTATTTAGAAGTGACAAATTCTTATAAATCTCTCGTTCCAGATTCTTATATTCGCCGTCAAACATTGGCAAATGCAGAACGTTATACGACAGAAGAATTAAATGAACTAGCGGGAAATATTTTAGGCGCAGAAGATAAGTTATGTGCATTAGAATATGAAACATTTGTTTTAATTCGAGATACCATTGCAGAAGAAATTGAACGAGTACAAAGAACGGCTCATGCGATTGCACAAGTGGATGTATTTACCTCCCTTGCTTTAGTAGCGGAGAGAAATCAGTATGTGCGTCCAAAATTAAATCAAAAAGGAATTTTAGATATTAAAGATGGCCGTCATCCAGTCGTTGAAAAAATGATCGATCATGATATGTTTGTAGCCAATGATACTTTTTTGGATCAAAAAGACCATAGAATTTCCATTATTACAGGACCGAATATGGCTGGAAAATCCACTTATATGCGCCAAACGGCTCTTATTGTATTAATGGCACAAATCGGAAGTTTTGTACCAGCAAAAGAAGCGAATATTGGAATCGTCGATCGTATTTTTACAAGAGTAGGAGCATCGGATGATTTAGCATCGGGACAGAGTACATTTATGGTGGAAATGAGCGAAGTTGCTAATATTTTAAGAAATGCTACGAAGAAAAGTTTATTGATTCTTGATGAAATTGGAAGAGGAACTTCTACATTTGATGGACTTAGTATCGCATGGGCAGTAGTAGAATATATTAGCAATCCAAAACTCCTTGGAGCAAAGGCGCTCTTTGCAACCCATTATCATGAACTGACAGAGCTAGAAGGCAAGCTAGCAAGTGTTAATAATTATTGCATTGCGGTAAAAGAGCAAGGAGATGACATTATTTTCCTACGTAAGATCATAAAAGGTGGTGCAGATAAAAGTTATGGAATTCAAGTGGCTAGGTTAGCAGGAATTCCAGAGCTTGTAATCGAACGTGCAAAGGAGATTGTATCCGAGTTAAGCGATCATGATATCGCTACAAAAGTAAAAGGGATTCAAGTATCGAAGAAGCTAGAAGAGTACCAGCCAGAACCAGTACAGCTTTCTTTATTCCCAGAAAATAGCGCTCAAAAAGTGAGCGATCCAACCGAAGAAGAAGTATTACAACAGCTAAGAAATCTCGATCTTTCTCATATGACACCGTTAGATGCCATGAACTTATTGTTCACATTCCAAGGAAAGTTATCAAAAGGATAAAACATACACGTTTTAAAAGTGTAAAATTAGCACAGGTAAGGAAATCCTGTGCTAATTTTATGTTTATATTTTACGCGTAGGCAACGAGCAAGGGTAATAAGGCAAGGGTAAGAATTTATGGCTATATAAAATTAAAATATTTTCGCTCTATGAATATCTAATACACAAAAAATAAAAATTCCTTTTTAAACAAGGCATAATAAACATCAAACTATGCATCCTACATACATCATAACATTAAGCTACTTCTAACAAATACAAATGTTTTCTCTTTTGAAAAACAAAAAGTAGAATCGAAGTTTAGAAAAAATTTAAGAAATTTCTCGAAAATTATTATTCTATTTAGTTGAATTAGAAGCTATGATGTAGTATTATTAATAATACTGTATCTTAAATACTTTTCGTTTTTACTAGAAACGATATTTATATCATTATGATACAGTGCATTTATCACCTATCTTTTAATAAAAACGAAAAACTTATTATAGGAATCGTCTAAAATTGTTCACAGAATTTTAAAAATTATCTTGTATGATTAAAGAGAGAAAAAGTAGAAAGGAGCCACATGGCACAAATACACGTTTTAGATCAACATACTATTAATCAGATTGCAGCAGGAGAAGTGATAGAACGTCCTGCTTCTGTTGTAAAAGAGCTAGTAGAAAATGCCATTGATGCTGGTTCCAATGGGATTACAGTTGAAATTAAAGAAGGTGGAATTTCCTTAATTCGTGTAACCGATAATGGAAAGGGAATTATAAGAGACGAAGTAAAAATCGCATTTCTTCGTCATGCTACAAGTAAAATCAAAACGGCTGAAGATCTTCTTTATGTAAACTCATTAGGATTTCGTGGAGAGGCACTTTCTAGTATTGCAGCAATTGCAAAAGTCGAATTAGTAACGAAAACGGATGGTGATTTAACTGGCGTTCGTTATCAAATTCATGGTGGAAAAGAAGTTGGATATGAAGAGATTGGTTGTCCAGAAGGAACAACTTTTCTTGTAAGAGATTTATTTTATAATGTTCCAGCTCGTAAAAAGTTTTTGAAATCTCCTGCTACGGAGGCTTCACATATTGATACTTTAATGCAAAGAATTGCGCTTTCTCATCCAAACATTTCTTTTAAATTCATTCACAATGGACAAATGAAATTACAAACATCTGGAAATGGAAATGTAAAAGACATTATCTATCATATCTATGGAAGAGAAGCAGCCCTTTCTCTGTTGCCATTAAAGGCACAAAGAGAGACGATTGCTGTGGAAGGGTTTATTGGAAAACCTATTTTTTCTCGTGGTAATCGTGGATTTGAAAATTATTTCGTCAATGGACGTTTTATTAAAAATAAAGTTATTACCCAAGCGATTGAAGAAGCATATCGTACTTTTACAATGGTACATAAGTACCCATTTACAGCACTGAACATTACGATCGATAATTCTCTTATCGATGTCAATGTACATCCTGCTAAATTGGAAGTTCGATTTCGAAATGGAGAAGAAATCTTTGCTTTTCTTACAGAAACAATTCGAAAAACTCTGACAGAACAGGAATTAATTCCAGATGTTCCAATAGGATCAACAGAAAAAAAACGAGAAATTGTCTTGAATGGAACGAGTTTAAATAAAACAGTTGAAAATGGAACTCATGGAATATTTGTTCCAAAGACATTTGCAGAACCATTTGAAAAACAAAGAATCCAACAAGAAAATGAATTTTTGAAAGAATATGTAAAACCGATTAACCCTTATTCCTTAAAAAATCCAAAGGTTGGAGATCGGTTTATTGAATCGGCAAAAGATCTTGTGGATCAAATGATTCCGGATAAAATGCCAAATCAAAGAAATGATAAGCAAATAGAAGAAATGGTAAAACAAGAAACGGAAGAACTGCAAAAAGTTAACGTTCAAGATTCGTCCTCTCTAATGGAAGACAAAGAGCCTATGAAATATCCAGTAGCCGAGGAAAAAGAAGTCCAGTCATCAGAGCCTTCTATAATTGCAGAAGAGCAACTCACTTTTTTAGAAGAAGCAGTAAAACCAAAAAAACGATTAATTGGACAACTTTTTAAAACTTATTGGTTATTTGAGTTTGAAAACCAACTTTATATTTTAGATCAACATGCGGCTCATGAAAAAGTAAATTATGAGCGTTTAATGAAAGAATATAAAAATAGACAAATTTGCAGTCAACAACTAGCACCTCCAATTCTTTTAACTTTAACAATGCAAGAGCAGACGATATTAGAAGAATATAAATCGTATTTTGAACAGTTAGGATTTCATATAGAACCATTTGGCGGGAATGAATATCGTATTACAGCAGTACCTGCTACTCTATATGGAATGGAAGATAAGGAGGCGTTTTTAACATTATTGGATTCTATTTCTACCGATATGGAAATTACGGATCCCGAAAAGATTACGGATCGTATTGCCACTATGGCATGTAAAGCATCGGTAAAAGGAAATCAAAAACTTTCCTATGAAGAAGTAGAAGCGTTAATGGAACAGCTTATGACATTAGAAAATCCTTATACTTGTCCTCATGGGCGACCAACGATTATTTCTATGAGTCAAACAGAGATAGAAAAACGATTTAAACGAATCCAATGATGAGAAGCACGTTATGCGAGTTTCTCACGTTCTTTGGTGATAGTAAATGTTGTGTAGGAGGAAGTATGAAAAAACCTTTAATTATATTAACGGGGCCAACAGCAGTTGGAAAAACCTCTCTCTCCATTGGACTTGCAAAAGCCATTGGTGGAGAGATTATTTCAGCAGATTCCATGCAAATCTATCGTCATATGGATATTGGAACTGCTAAAATTATGCCAGAGGAGATGGAGGGCGTTCCTCATTATTTAATCGATGAATTGAATCCGGATGAGGAATTTAACGTTGTTCGTTTCCAGCATATGGCAAAGCAAGCAATGGAACAAATTTATGCCAACGGGCATATTCCGATTCTTGTTGGAGGAACAGGCTTTTATATTCAAGCCTTACTCTATGATATTGATTTTTCAGAGACAGAAGAAGAGAATGAATATCGAAAACAATTAGAAGTCTATGCAAAAGAACATGGTGCAGAGGCTTTACATGAAAAGCTAAAGGAAATCGATCCAATTTCTGCTAATAAAATTCACCCAAATAATGTGAAAAGGGTAATTCGTGCAATCGAATATTTTGAACAGACAGGAGAACCTATTTCCAAACATAATGAAGAACAAGCACAAAAAGAATCGCCATATGAATTTTTATATTTCGTATTAAACCACGATCGTTCGATTCTATACGAACGAATCGATCAAAGAGTGGATCAGATGATAGACCAAGGATTAGAACAAGAAGTAAAAGGATTATTGGAACAAGGATACTCTCCTTCCCTTGTCTCTATGCAAGGGCTTGGCTATAAGGAATTTGTGCCTTATTTTAAAGGAGAATATGACTTAGAGCACGCGATCTATATTTTAAAACGAGATACAAGACATTTTGCCAAACGACAACTAACTTGGTTTAAGCGAGAAAAAGATGTGATTTGGCTTTCAAAACAAGAATATCAAACGGAAGAAGAATTATTAAATGTAATTCTTTCTTATGCCGTTTCAAAAAATATAATTTCGAAATCCGATTTGGATGCAGAAAGGGATAGAACATGATAAAAGACAAGATGAAAGAACATTATAGACAGCTAGGGATCAGTGAACAAGTATATGATTATTGTTCAAAGATTGAAGAAACATTAAAAGATCGTTTTGCTAAAATTGATCAAGTGACAGAATTGAATCAATTAAAAGTGATTCAAGCAATGCAAAAAAATCAGTTAAGCGAAGCGCATTTTATGGCTACAACAGGATATGGCTATAACGATATTGGAAGAGAATGTTTAGAAGCCATTTATGCCGATGTATTCCATACAGAAGACGCTCTTGTGCGTCCGACCATTACTTGTGGAACACATGCTTTAAATATTGCATTATCAAGCAATCTTCGCCCAGGAGATGAACTTCTTTCTCCAGCAGGAAAGCCTTATGATACATTAGAAGAAGTAATTGGAATTCGTGAATCAAAAGGTTCTTTAAAAGAATATGGCATTTCTTATCGCCAAGTGGATTTATTGCCAGATGGGACGTTTGATTATGAAAATATAAAAAAGGCCATCAATGAAAAAACAAAACTTGTAACCATTCAACGTTCCAAAGGCTATCAAACACGTCCAACATTTTCCGTAAAACAGATTGGAGAATTAATTGCCTTTGTAAAAAATATCAAACCTGATGTTATCTGCATGGTGGATAACTGCTATGGAGAATTTGTAGAGGAAATCGAACCATCTGACGTAGGAGCGGATATGGTAGTTGGTTCTTTAATTAAAAACCCAGGTGGTGGACTTGCTCCAATCGGTGGCTATATTGCTGGTACAAAAGAATGTGTAGAAAATGCAGCCTATCGTTTGACAACGCCAGGACTTGGAAAAGAAGTTGGGGCTACTCTTGGTGTTACTGCTCAATTTCTTCAAGGATTATTTTTAGCACCTCAAACAGTAAATGGAGCATTAAAAGGAGCGATCTTTGCTGCAAATATTTATGAAAGTCTTGGGTTTAAAGTTGTGCCAAATGGGACAGAATCTAGACATGACATTATACAGGCAGTTGAATTTGGAAATCCAGAAGGAGTTATCGCTTTTTGTGAAGGGATTCAAGCAGCTGCACCAGTCGATAGTTTTGTTCGCCCAGAACCTTGGGCAATGCCAGGATATGATAGTGATGTTATTATGGCAGCAGGTGCTTTTGTTTCTGGTTCTTCCATTGAACTTAGTGCAGATGCGCCAATTAAACCACCATACGCGGTTTATTTCCAAGGAGGACTTACTTGGTATCATGCAAAACTTGGAATTATGATGTCATTAGAAAAAGTAAAAGACGTATTACCAGTTTTTTCCTAATGACACTTAAAAGCCTTTCTTGTACTTGGAGAGGGAAAGGAAAGGTCTATGTACAAAAAAGTGAAAGAAATGCCGCTTGTTGAGCGCCCTTATGAAAAATGTCGGATGTATGGAGCTAAGTCACTATCCGATCGAGAATTACTAGCTATTATTTTACGTTCGGGAACGAAAGACTGTAGTTCCATTGAACTTGCCGATGAAATTTATCATTTGCACCCAGTTCATCATGGGCTCGTAGGACTTCCCTATCTTTCCTACGAAGCGCTTACTCGTATCAAAGGGATTGGTATGGTAAAGGCGGTACAAATACTATGTATCGTGGAATTATCAAAACGCCTTTCTATGTCAAAGGCAAAGACAAGGTTAAAATTAACATCTCCAGCTTCTATTGCAGACTACTATATGGAATCTATGAGACATTTACAACAAGAACAATTGATTGTTATGATGTTAGATGGGAAGAATCAGTTGATTAAAGATTGTATTTTAACCGTTGGAACGATTAATTCTTCTTTAGTGAGTCCAAGAGAAATTTATTTAGAAGCTCTTCATTACGAAGCAGTTAATTTAATTCTTGTTCATAATCACCCATCGGGAGATTCCACACCAAGCCAACAAGATATTCAAGTGACAAATCGTGTTTTAGAAGCAGGAAGATTAATAGGAATTCACCTGCTTGATCATATTATTTTGGGAGAACATCAATATACAAGTCTTTATGAACAAGGGTTGATTCTCTACTAATGCTGAAATATGCAGACAGAAAGGAGTTTTATCAGTGTCAGATAAATCATTTGGTATGGATCTAGGTACCAACAGTTTTAAATTATATCGTAAGGGAAAGGGAATTGCCCTTCATCAAAAAAATATTATTGCGATTAAAAATGCAAAAGAAATAACCGCCTATGGAGATGAGGCATATGATATGTATGAAAGAGCACCAGAATCCATTGAAGTTTCTTTTCCGATGATTCACGGTGTCATCGCGCATTTTCAAAATATGCAATCATTACTTCGAATGTTCATGAACGATCACTCCTTAAGACTTGCCTCTGTTGGAAAAAGAGATTATTATATCGCGGTTCCTTATAACATAACAGAAGTTGAGAAACGTGCTTTCTTAGATTTAGTTGCAGGTGCAGGAATCCGCGCAAGACAAATCTTTATGGTAGAAAAGCCAATTGCTGATGCATTAGGAGCAGGTGTTCCTGTAGAAGAAGCAAGAGGTGTTATGGTTGTCAATATTGGAGCGGATACAACCGAGATTTCCATCCTCTCACTTGGAGGCATCGTGCTTAGTAAATTATTGCACATTGGCGGAAATCAGTTAGATGATAGCATCTGTTCTCAAGTAAAGAAAAAGTACAATTTAATTATTGGTAGAAAAACAGCTTGTCGTTTAAAATGTATGTTAGCTTGTGCTTTTAACGATGAGGAAATTTTTAAAGCACCTAGAAAATTACGTCCTGTTTCTTTGGACAAAAAAGAAGAAAAAACTGCAAATGAGGAAGGACAAGAAGCGGAAGTGGTTGCAACAGAAGAAGTGCCAACAACGATGGTAATTTTAGGTCGTGATATTATTACAGGGCTTCCAATGAGAAAAGAAATCACATATCAGATGGTTTATGACGCCATTTCCGAATATTTACTTACGATTATCGATGCAGCAAAA
This sequence comes from Candidatus Scybalomonas excrementigallinarum, assembly GCA_018710905.1. Lineage (GTDB taxonomy): Bacteria > Bacillota > Clostridia > Lachnospirales > Lachnospiraceae > Scybalomonas > Scybalomonas excrementigallinarum. Next base: position 31,028 of record DVIZ01000114.1, read on the forward strand.
GTGATTTTAGAACGCACACCACCAGAACTTGCCGCAGATATTATTCATAGTGGTATTTATTTAACTGGAGGTGGTTCTAGAATCCATCAAATCGATACTCTATTTGAAGAACACTTGGATTTAAAGGCAAACCTTGTGGAAAATCCAGAGGAATCCGTAATTCGTGGACTTGGAAAGATTATGGAAACAAAAGAATATGAAAGTCTTGCTGCTGTCATGAAATTGTAGTACAAAAGAAGAATGAATGAGGTGTTGCTATTATGAAATATTCTCCAAATAATAATCGGCTGTCACCAAAAATTTTATTTATCATCCTTTGTGTTTTATGCTTAGGAGCGGTGACAGCTAGTGCCTTATTCCCCAATATAACAAGTCCATTCCAAACGATTGCAGGAGTGACAGTTGTACCTATGCAAAAGGGAATAAATCGGATTGGTACAGAAATTGGAAAATTCTTTGACCAATTCGAGAGCATTCAGGAATTACAAGCAGAAAATGAAGAACTTCAAAAACGTGTGGATAATCTTTTATTAGAAAATCACGCATTATCTCAAGATCAAAATGAATTAGAAAGACTTCGCTCTCTTTATCAATTAGATAAAAAGTATTCGGATTATGATAAAGTAGCAGCTAGCATTATTAGCAGTGGATCAAGCAATTGGTTCAATACCTTTATTATTGATAAAGGAAAAAAAGATGGAATTAAAAAGAATATGAACGTGATCGCGGGATCAGGACTTGTTGGTATTGTAACAGAGGTCGGTCCAAATCATGCACAAGTTCGTTCCATTATTGATGATTCTAGCAATGTTGCAGCTATGTTTTCACGGACTTCTGATTTTTGTATTCTTGTTGGAAGTCAAAAGCAGATAGAAGAAGGATACATAAATGTTATCAATATTAATAAAGACGCAAAGGTAAAAGATGGAGATGAATTAGTAACATCCCCAACTAGTTCAAAATTCCTTCCTGGAATTACCATTGGTTATGTAAAAGATGTGAAAGTGGAGTCTTCGAATCTCGAAAAATCAGCAAAATTAGAGCCAGTTGTTGACTTTAAGCATTTAAGAGAAGTGTTTGTAATTAAAGAATTAAAAGAACAACCAAAATTAAATTAGGAGGGACAAAATGAAAAAAGTTATTACATGGATCGTAACTTGTCTTATTTGTTTCCTTCTACAAACAACGGTGTTCCAATGGTTAAAATTAGCGGGAATTTCACCGAATATTATTTTAATTGTCGTTGTATCGGTTGGACTTATGAGAGGAAGAACAGAAGGAATGCTTGTTGGCCTTTTTTGTGGACTTCTTCTTGATATCATGTATGGAAACATTCTTGGAATTTATGGAATTATCTATATGACAATTGGCTATATCAATGGATTTTTTAATCATATGTTTTATAGCGATGATATTGTGTTTCCGATGGGACTTGTAATTGGAAATGATTTAATATTAAATTTGGCAATCTATATTTTTTATTTTCTTATGAGAAATCGATTGGATTTTTTATTTTATTTCCGTTATACGATACTTCCAGAGATGATTTATACGATTGTGATCACCCTTGTACTTTATAAAATACTGTTAGCGATTCATTTAAGGTTAAAATCTAGTGAGAAAAGGAGCACTTGATAAATTATGTTAAAAGAAATAAAAGACTTTGTCATTCGAGTAACAACAAGTCGATTTTTCATTTTATCAGTCGTATTCCTTGTGCTCTTTTCTATTTTGATCCATCGTCTGTTTGTTCTTCAGATTGTGGATGGAAAAGAGCACCTTGAAAACTTTGAATATAAAAGTTTAAAAGACTTAGATATCAAAAGTACTCGTGGTAATATTTATGATAAAAATGGAAAATTGCTTGCCTATAATCGACTTGCTTATCAGGTTGTCTATGATAGCAGTACAAGTTTTAGAAACCGTGTTATTGAAAAATACGGAACATTATCTGCTAACGAGATGACGGAAAAGATCAATTACGAAACAAACTTAACTTTTTATAACTTAATTAAAATGTTGGAGAAAAATGGAGATCAAATTATAAGCGATTTTCCAATTATCATTGGAAACGATGGAAAACTTCAATTTTCGACAGATTCCACATCAACGATAAAACGTTTTAAATATCAAGTTTTTGGAATTGATGCAACAAAAGATCCATCCGAATATAAAGATTATGAAAAAGCACAGATGGATTTTGATGCAGAACAAGTATTTGAATATTTACGCCATGGAACGGGAAGTTCTAGCAAGAAATTTAAAAAATACGATATTTCTGATGAGTATTCTACTGAGGATGCGTTAAAAATTATGACGATTCGTTATAATATTAGTTTAAATGCGTACTCCCAATATAAGACAACCGCAATTGCTAGTGATATTAGTGAGGAAAGTGTTGCCAAGATCAAAGAGAATCCAGATGTTTATTATGGAATTGATGTAGAAGCGGACTCTTTAAGACAATATAATGATAGTAAATATTTTGCGCATATTATTGGATACACAGGAAAGATCTCAGAAGAGCAAGTGGATGAATTAAATGAGGGAAAAGCAGAAGATGATAAAACTCGTTACGATAGCAACGATATTGTTGGAAAAGCAGGTATCGAAGCTACAATGGAAGAGTATTTACAAGGGGTAAAAGGTCATCGAGAAGTATTTGTCAATAATCTTGGACAAATTCTGGAAGAAACGAGCCGAACAGAGCCAGAAGCTGGAAACGATGTGTATTTAAGTATCGATGCTGATTTGCAAAAGTATTCTTATGATACATTAGAGCAAAATATTGCTAATATTTTAGTAGAACATTTGACAACAGGAACTTCTACAGGAACAACTAAAAATCGTTTAGTGCCAATTTATCAAGCCTATTTTGCCTTGATTGATAATAATGTTGTCGATCATAACCATTTTTCAGCCAAAGATGCTACAAGCACAGAACAAGGGATTTATAATAAGATGGTTTCTTATCGCCCAACATTAATTAGCAACCTACAGTCAAAATTGCATAACTCTACAACGCCATCCAATAGCTTAAGCGATGAAGATAAAGAGTATATGAGCTTTATTTATGATCTGTTAATCAATGATAAAGTTCTTATAAAGAGCAATATTGATTCCAGTGATTCCGTTGCTTCTGCTTATGCAGATGGAAAAATTAGTCTTGGAGAATTTTTAAACTATGCCATCCAAAAATCTTGGATTGATGTTTCAAAATTAGATATTTCAAGCGACTTTTACGATTTAGATACGATTTATAATGAGTTAATCAATTACATTGGAACAAAACTAGAAGACAATACCGATTTTGAAAAATTGATTTATAAATATCTTATTAAAAATGGAACAATCTCTGGGCGTGAAGTTTGCTTAACCCTTTATGATCAAGGAGTCTTAAATAAGAAAAAAGATGATGATTATGAAAAATTAAAAAATGGCTATATGAGTTCTTATACTTTTATGTATAATAAAATTAAAAATTTAGAGATTACGCCAGCTCAATTAGCATTAGATCCTTATTCAGGAACTGTTATCATTACTGATGTAGATACAGGAAAAGTATTAACCGCTGTTTCCTATCCAAGTTATGACAACAATAAAATGGCAAACCATGTGGATAGTTCGTATTTCCAAAAGATTAATACAGATAAATCTTCCCCAATGTTATTCCGTGCCACACAATCCCGTTCTGCTCCAGGATCTACTTTTAAACCTCTGATGGCGATAGCAGGATTGGAGGAAGGGGTTATCTCTGATGGAACAGCAATTTTCTGTAATCGTGTTTTTGATAAAATTGTACCATCACCAACTTGTCTTGGATACCATGGAAATGAAGTGGTAAGAACCGCGATTCGAGATTCTTGTAATGTCTTCTTTTATGAAATAGGATATCGTCTTGGACTCGTAAATGGGCGTTACTCTAGTGAAACAGGTTTAGAAAAAATTAAAAAATATGCCCATATGTTTGGGTTAGATGAAACAAGTGGTATTGAATTAAATGAATATTCTCCACAAGTTTCTACAGAAGATGCGGTTCGTTCTTCTATTGGACAAGGGACAAATAACTACACACCTTCTCAGATCGCTCGTTATGTAACAACAATCGCAAACCGTGGAACAACTTATAATTTAAGTCTTCTTGATAAAGTGAAAAATCAAGATGGAAAGACAATTAAGAAGTTTAAACCAGATGTACTTCATAAATTAGATGTCAAAGAAAGTACATGGAATGCGGTAGCAGATGGTATGTATTTAGTAGTAAATGGTGGTCATAGTGCAAGTTTAACAGCAAACTTTAAAAATGCAAAATTAGACGTATCTGGTAAAACAGGTACTGCACAGGAAGATAAACGTAGAGCCGATCATGCCCTCTTTATGTCTTATAGTCCATCAAAAGATCCAGAGATTTCAGTGACCGTTGTTGTACAAAATGGATATACTTCTGCAAATGCTGCTAAGATTGCAAGCGACATTTATAAATACTATTTCAAGACAGATACGGTGGACAATGTAGAATAATAAAATTATTTGACGTTTTATGCCGTACTTGTTCTTAGAATCGCCAATTGACAGAACTTTATAATCTAGTATATAGTATATAGGTAGAGGTGAAGATATGAAAAACCCAGTATTAATAAAGGGAAATAAATATGGTATTTCGCTTGCCTTGGATCAAAGCCTTGAATTTAATGAGTTGTTAGAACAAATTGGTCAAAAGTTTAAAGACTCTGCGAAATTTTTTGATTCTAGTCATCAGACCGCAATTTCATTTGAGGGGCGTATTTTGTCCAATGAAGAGATACAAGCGATTTTAGATACGATAAAAGAAAATTGTGATTTGGATATTGCTTATGTCATCGATAATTCAGAAGAGATCAACGAACGATTTCAAACGGCTATCGCTTTAAATGATGCATTAAAGCAACAGATGGAATTACAGGAAAGAATGAAAGAACAAGAACGAGAGGAAACAAGTTCTGAAATCGAAGAAACATATATTCCAAATTGTGATGATGGAAGATTCTATAAGGGAACTCTCCGTTCTGGACAAGCCATTGATTCTGATTCAAGCATTATTATTATTGGTGATGTGAATCCAGGTGCATCTGTAACAGCCAAGGGGAATATTATTGTCCTTGGCTGTTTAAAAGGAACCGCTTTTGCTGGTTCTGATGGAAATGAAAAATCATTTGTTGCAGCGCTTGACATGATTCCTATGCAGATTCGCATTGGAAATGTCATTGCAAGGGCGCCAGATAACAGTCGCCCGAAAAAAGGGTTCTTTAAGCGAGAGCAACCAGAGGCAGAGGCAAAAATCGCTTATGTAGAAGAGCAAAATATCTATATTGAACCAATTAGCAAAACGGTATTAAGCGATCTGAAACTATAATACCGTTTGCATACAGAGTACATATGTGGAGGAATAAGAATATGAGTGAAGTAATTGTAATTACATCAGGGAAGGGCGGGGTCGGCAAAACAACAACAACAGCAAATGTCGGAACCGGTCTTGCAAAATTAAATAAAAAAGTTGTATTAATTGACACGGATATTGGACTTCGTAACTTAGATGTAGTTATGGGACTAGAAAACCGGATTGTATATAACTTAGTCGATGTTATAGAAGGAAATTGTCGTGCAAAGCAAGCTATGATTAAAGATAAGCGCTACGAAAATCTATTCCTCCTACCATCTGCACAAACAAGAGACAAAACATCTGTAACACCAGAACAGATGAAAAAATTGGTAGATGAATTGAGAGAAGAATTTGATTATATTATTCTTGATTGCCCGGCTGGTATTGAACAAGGATTTAAAAATGCTATTGCAGGTGCGGATCGCGCTTTAATTGTTACAACACCAGAAGTTTCTGCCATTCGTGACGCCGATCGCATTATTGGTCTTTTAGAAGCCCATGGCTTAAAACAAATTGAGCTTATTGTCAATCGTATTCGTATGGATATGGTAAAACGTGGAGAAATGATGTCAAAAGAAGACGTTGTTGATATTCTTGCTATCGATTTAATTGGAGCAGTTCCAGATGATGAACATATTGTTATTTCTACAAACCAAGGAGAACCTTTAGTTGGAAATGACTCACTGGCAGGACAAGCCTATATGAATATTTGTCATCGTATTTTAGGAGAAGAAGTGCCATATTTAAATCTTGATAATGAAGGATTATTTAAAAAACTTGCCAATATATTCAAACGATAAAAGGGGGGAGAAGATTTGGGCTTAATGGACGTTTTTTTTAAGAAAAAAGCTTCTGGAGATATGGCAAAGGACCGATTGAAACTTTTACTTGTTTCAGATCGGGCAAATTGTTCACCAGAGATTATGGAAATGATAAAAAATGATATTATTAAAGTGATTTCAAAATATATGGAAATTGATGCAGAAGCCTTAGACATTCAGATTACTCAGACAGAATCTGATGAAGGGAATGGTGCTGTCCCAGCTCTTTATGCGAACATCCCAATTAAAGATATGAAAAATAAAGGAAACAATGAATAATGTGCATAAAGGTGATAAAATATGTTAAAAAAATACCACTGGAGAAACTATAGTTTTAAATTATTTTTAACAGTAATGATTCTTTGTGGTTTAGGAACTGTTTATATCTATGCAGCGAAACCTGAGTATATTAACAAACAATTATTAGGAATGGTGATGGCATTTTTCATCATCACAATTGTATCATTGATTGATTATAACCTGATTTTAAAATATATATGGGTGATTTATGCAATCAATGTAGTCATGTTAATTGGCGTAAAATTGTTTGGTCTTAATGTCAATGGTGCTACCCGTTGGTTTTCGATCAAAGGGTTTGGTACGTTACAGCCATCGGAGTTTAGCAAAATCATTATGATTTTATTTGCTGCTTATTTTCTTGATAAACACAAAGATAGCTTAAATGAATGGAAAACAATTGGTAAATTTGCTATTCTTTGTTTATTTCCAGTTAGTTTGATTCTAATCGAGACGGATTTATCGACAAGTATTGATATTTGTATGATTTTAGCAGCGATTTATTTTGTTGCTGGACTCAGTTGGAAGCGGATTATTCTGATTTTAAGTGTGGCTCTCGCAATCGGTGGTGTTTTTATTGCAGATGCTACAAGAGAGAATCCTATTATCCCAGATTATATGGTAAACCGTATTCTTTCCTTTATCGATCCAGCAGAACATCATGATGCTGGTGCTTATCAGCAGACAAACTCTGTTATGGCAATTGGATCGGGACAGTTAAAAGGAAAAGGTCTTTTTTCGGATTCACTTGCCACTGTAAAAGATGCAAAATTAGTATCCGAACAGCAAACGGACTTTATTTTTTCCATTGTTGGAGAGATGACAGGATTTATTGGATGTATGATAGTTATTGCATTATTGGTATTAATAGTGTTACAATGTATAGGGATAGCTAGAAAGGCAAAAGATATGCAGGGAATTCTTATTGCAACAGGGGTTTCCGCGCTATTTGCTTTCCAGTCTTTTATGAATATTGGGGTAGCAACACAGCTTTTGCCAAATACAGGACTTCCATTACCGTTTGTTAGTTATGGCTTAAGTTCCTTAGTTGGATCATCGATTGGTATTGGCTTAGTGATTAACATTGGGTTACAACGAAGAAAGTATTAGGAGGGAATTCATATGAATATAGGATTAATTGCCCATAACGCAAAAAAGAAATTAATGCAAAATTTTTGTATCGCCTATCGTGGAATTTTGAGCAAACACGAATTATACGCAACAGGAACAACAGGTCGTTTAATTGAAGAAGTAACGAATTTGAATGTCCATAAATATTTAGCAGGACATTTAGGCGGTGCTCAACAACTTAGCTCTCAAATTGAACATAATCAAATTGATATGGTAATCTTTTTAAGAGATCCACATAAACCATCTAGCCATGAGCCAGATATTAGCAATGTGATGCGTTTATGTGATACTTATAATATTCCAGTTGCTACCAATCTTGCAACAGCAGAGCTTTTAATTAAAGCATTAGAACGTGGAGATCTTGATTGGAGACAATACGTATAATTAACGATGTAAGGAAAGAGAAGTTGTTTAACAAGAGAGATATTTCTTGTTAAACAACTTTTTTTCCATAGTTTATGAATGGAGGTTCTCTTAAATGATGTTAAAAAAAATATCCGCTGTTTTATTAACGGTTGGTTTAACATTTTCTCTAGCAGGATGTGGGAATGGATTAAACAATGCGTATGTGAAAAATGATGGTTCTTTTTATTTTTTGGAAGATACGGTAAGTCACTCGGATCGATTTGCTGCTAATTTAGCGGTTGTTCCGAAATTATCGTATTTAGATCAAGACTTTAATGATGATGTTAGTTCTGCTTTATTAGTGGATAACACAACGAATACGCCGATTATAGCATCCAGTGCTCATGCAAAAATTTATCCTGCCAGTCTTACCAAATTAATGACGGCTTATTTGACAACAAAATATGCAAAAATGGATGATGTTGTAACATTAAATGAAAATTTAACATTTGAATCAGGAGCACAAATTCTTCATTTGAAAAAAGGAGATACGGTAACCGTTTCTGAACTTTACCATGGTCTTTTAATTTACTCTGCCAACGACTGCGCATCTATGTTAGCATTACATATTTCCGGTAGTGAGGAAGAGTTTGTTAAGTTAATGAATAAAGAAGCAAAGGCACTTGGAGCGACAAACACTCATTTTGCCAATGCCCACGGTCTTCATGATCCAGACCATTATACAACCGCTTATGATTTATATTTAATGTTTAAGGCAAATTTACAATATCCAGAGTTTCAAGAAACTGTGTCCATTCCACAATATACAATGAAATATACCAATGCCAGTGGAAACCCAGTCTCCGTTACATTTAACACGACAAACCTTTATCTTGCTGGAGAATATCCAGTGCCAAAAGGAGTGACGATGGTTGGTGGAAAAACGGGAACAACACAAGCAGCAGGGTCTTGTCTTGTTATTTTAACAAAGAATAAAGAAGGGCATGAATTTATCTCTGTTATTACAGGTGCATTGGATAAACCTAGTTTATACTCAAGTATGACTAAATTATTAGTGAAAGAAAACAGTTAGACGTTTTTTTTGAGAAGTTCAAAAAACGAGCATCTAATTTTTATATTAGAACAAAGTGTGCGTTCAACACTCTTTGCGAGAAATTTCCTATAACATAAAAAAAATCTTGCATATTTATTCGTATTGTATTATAATACCAATGTATGGAAAACGAAGATAGGTTAAGAGCAGAGTTCTCCATGCAAATATTTTGTTGGCGACTTTCGTTGCCTTATTGATTGAGTTAAAAGCTCAAATTTTATAAGTTGGTCACTTTATAACCTCATATGCATATCGCATGTACAACTTGTGAAACGGTCAATAAGAGTAGTAAAAGTAAAATATTTGCTATATAGACTCTAGCCCATCTCGGATATTATAATAATAATATGTTTTTTCCTATCAAGGTTTTATAGATTGATAATTCTATGTATTAATTTTATTGTTTTATCTATCATAAAATTGAACTAGAATAGAATACTTGAAAGAAAAATGAAATAATATAATAGTAAAAATTAAAATAGATCCGAACGATAGAAAGAGAAAACGCAAGTCAAGGCATAAAATATGCAGTGGCTTGCGTTTTTTCTTTTGCGTGGAAAGAAAATCGTAAGCCAAGTCAAAAGAAATAGGTTGTTTTCAGAACGGTGAAAAAGAAAGCAACAGGGAAAGGAGGCAATAAAATGGGGCAGAATTTACAAAAAAAAGCTCCAATTTATGAGGCGTTAGAACAATTCCGAAAGATGAGGGTTGTTCCATTTGATGTTCCGGGGCATAAGCATGGTAGAGGAAATCCAGAGCTTGTCAAGTTATTAGGACAACAATGTGTAGGAATCGATGTCAATTCCATGAAACCATTGGACAATTTATGTCACCCGATTTCTGTGATTAAAGAGGCAGAAGAACTTGCAGCAGAAGCCTTTCATGCAAGCTATGCGTTTTTGATGGTTGGAGGGACAACTTCTTCGGTTCAAAGTATGATTTTATCCTGTTGTAAAAGAGGAGACAAAATCATACTTCCAAGAAATGTCCATCGAAGTGTAATCAATGCCCTTGTGCTTTGTGGTGCAAAACCAATCTATGTAAATCCCGATGTGGATCATCATTTAGGAATTGCCCTTGGTATGAAAGTATCCCAAGTCGAACAAGCGATCAAAGACAATCCAGATGCGGTTGCCGTATTTGTCAATAATCCAACCTATTATGGCATTTGTTCGGATTTAAAGACGATTGTAACAATGGCACATGAGTACCATATGAAAGTTTTAGTCGATGAGGCACATGGAACCCATTTTTATTTTGGGGAAAATCTTCCGATTTCCGCCATGGATGCAGGGGCAGATATGGCATCTGTTAGTATGCATAAATCAGGAGGAAGTTTAACACAAAGTTCCCTTTTGTTAATCGGAGAGCATATGAATGTTGGATATGTAAGACAGATTATTAATCTAACTCAGACAACAAGCGGATCTTATTTACTTCTTTCAAGCCTTGATATTTCAAGAAGAAATTTGGCATTGAGAGGAAAAGAAGAATTTCAAAAAGTAATGGATTTAGCGGAGTATGCAAGGGAAGAAATTGAAAAGATCGGAGGGTATAACGTTTTTTCTAAGGCATTGATCAATGGAAATAGTGTGTACGATTTTGACTCTACAAAATTAGCGATTCATACTTTGGACATCGGATTAGCTGGAATTGAAGTCTATGACATTTTAAGAGATGAATATGATATTCAAATTGAATTTGGAGATCTTGGCAATATTTTAGCCTATCTGTCTATTGGAGATCGAAAACAAGAAGTAGAACGCCTTGTCAGCGCCCTTGCCGATATTAAAAGACGATATCAAAAAAATAGCACGGGGTTATTATCTCAAGAATATATCACACCAAAGGTAATTATGACGCCACAAGATTCCTTTTATGCAGAAAAAGAATCTTTAAAATTAGAAGACACCGTTGGAAGAATTTGTAGTGAGTTTGTCATGTGTTATCCACCGGGAATTCCAATTTTATCACCAGGAGAAGAGATTACCGAAAAGATTCTTGATTATATTTTATATGCAAAGAAAAAAGGTTGTTCCATGACAGGGCCAGAAGATGCGAAGATTGAACATCTGAATGTTATAAAGGAGAGATAACAATGGAAATGTGGTTTTCTGATGAACATACTTCGGATGTCAAATTATCCATTCGGATTGAAAAACAACTATTTAGTGGAACGAGTGAATATCAAAGAATTGATGTATTAGCTTCCAAAGAATTTGGGAAAATTCTCGTTGTCGATGGAGATTTGATGTTAACGGAAAAAGATGAATTTATTTATCACGAAATGATTGCTCACGTTCCTATGGCGGTACATCCAAACGTGAAAAAAGTATTAGTCATTGGTGGAGGAGATGGGGCAGTCGTTCGAGAGCTGATCAAATATAACGAAATCGATGCCATTGATGTAGTAGAAGTGGATCCATTATTAGTAGAAGTATGTTTTAAATATTTACCAGAGATTGCTTGTAGTTTAAAAGATAAAAGAGTGACTATTTATAATGAAGATGGACTGCGGTTTATTCGTTCGAAAACAGATGCCTATGATTTGATTATTATTGACTCTCCAAACCCATTTGGAGCAGGAGAAGGATATTTTACAAAAGAATTTTATGGGAACTGTTATAATGCCCTTCATGAAGATGGAATTATGGTCAATCAAAATGAGAGTCCTTTTTATTATGAAGAGGCGTTTCAATGTCAACGGATGCATAAAAGAATTTTAGAATCTTTTCCAATTTCAAGAATTTATCAAGCCCATTTGCCATCGTACCCATCTGGACATTGGCTCTTTGGATTTGCATCGAAAAAATATCATCCGATTGATGATTTACGAGATGTGCAATGGAATTTAAAAGGAATTGAAACGAAATATTATGTGACACGTTTACATAAAGGAGTGTTTGCGCTCCCAGCATATGTGGAGGAATTAGTAAAAGATGTTGAATAAAAATGTTGTGAATTTTATTGGATGTGATTCAGAATATGAAGATGCAAAAGTTGTGCTGTTTGGGGCACCATTTGATTCCACTACTTCCTATCGACCAGGGACAAGGTTTGCGAGTCAAACAATTAGAAATGAGTCTTATGGATTAGAGACTTATAGTCCTTATAAAGATAAAGATATGGAAGAAGGCGCTTTTTTTGACAGCGGTGATTTAGAATTGCCAATTGGCGATTCGGAACAAGTGCTTCATAAGATTACAGAGCGTGTCAATATTATATTGGAAGATGGAAAAATCCCATTTATGATTGGTGGAGAACATCTTGTAACATTAGGAAGCGTTCGTGCTATCGCAAAAAAATATCCTGAATTTCATATCATCCATTTTGATGCCCATACCGATTTGCGTGAAGATTATTTAGGAGTGAAGTTATCCCATGCAAGTGTCATTCGCCGATGCTGGGAGATCGTAGGAGATGGAAGAATTCATCAATTTGGAATTCGCTCAGGAGAACGCGATGAATTTTTGTGGGCAACCATTCATACCAATATGCATAAATTTAATTTTGATGGGTTAAAGGAAACCGTAGAAAAATTAAAAGGAAAACCAGTCTATTTTACGATTGATTTGGATGTGTTAGATCCTTCTATTTTTCCAGGGACAGGAACGCCAGAAGCAGGTGGTGTCACCTTTATGGAACTTTTAGAGGCGGTTCATCTTGTTCTCTCAGAATGTAATGTCATTAGCTGTGATGTCAATGAATTGTGTCCCCCATTGGATCCAAGTGGAACATCAACAGCAGTTGCTTGTAAAATAATTCGTGAGATGTTATTAGATTTCATAAAAGAATAGAATCAAAAAAATAGAAAAACATAGAGAAAGAAAGGGAAGAAAAAAATGGGAAAATGTTTAATTATCGGTTGTGGTGGAGTTGCAAGTGTAGCGATTCATAAATGTTGTCAAAATAGTGAGGTGTTTGAAGAAATTTGTATTGCTAGCCGTACAGTTTCCAAATGCGATGACTTAAAAAGCAAATTGGAAGGGACCACAAAGACAAAGATTACAACGGCACAAGTCGACGCAAACAACGTAGAAGAACTGATTGCTTTGATTCAGAAAGTAAAACCAGAAGTAGTATTAAACTTAGCACTTCCTTATCAAGATCTTACGATTATGGATGCTTGTCTTGCAACGGGAGTTCATTATGTGGATACCGCAAATTATGAACCAGAAGATACGGCAAAATTTGAATATAAATGGCAGTGGGCATATCGCGAACGCTTTGAAAAAGCGGGAATTACGGCACTTCTTGGCAGTGGATTTGATCCAGGGGTAACAAGTGTATTTTCTGCTTATGCTTTAAAACATTACTTTGATGAGATTAATTATATTGATATTTTAGATTGCAATGCAGGGGATCATGGCTATCCATTTGCAACGAATTTCAATCCAGAAATTAATATTCGAGAAGTCTCTGCCAATGGTTCTTATTGGGAAGATGGTCACTGGGTGGAAACAAAGCCAATGGAAATTAAAAGAGTCTATAATTTCCCTCAAATTGGAGAAAAAGATATGTACCTATTGCACCATGAAGAGATTGAATCTTTGGCATTAAATATTCCTGGAATTAAAAGAATCCGTTTCTTTATGACGTTTGGTGAAAGTTACTTAACCCACTTAAAATGCCTTGAAAATGTAGGGATGACTTCCATAGAACCGATTATGTATGAAGGAAAAGAAATTATTCCATTACAGTTTTTAAAAGCAGTTCTTCCAGATCCATCTTCTTTAGGACCAAGAACAAAAGGAAAAACAAACATTGGCTGTATTTTTATTGGAAAAAAAGATGGAAAAGAGAAAAAACTCTATATTTATAATGTGTGCGACCATGAAAGCTGTTATAAAGAAGTTGGTTCTCAGGCAGTTGCTTATACAACAGGAGTTCCCGCTATGATCGGAGCTATGATGCTTTTAACAGGCACATGGAAAAAAGCAGGGGTTTATAATATTGAAGAATTCGATCCCGATCCATTTATGGATGCTTTAAATCAATGGGGACTTCCTTGGATTATCGAGGAAAATCCAGTTTTAGTAGACTAGAAAGGAGAACCCCTTTTGAAAAAAGAGCAATTAAAAACTCCTTGTTATGTGATACAAGAACAAAAAATAATCGAAAACTTAGAGCGATTAAAGCAAGTAAAAGAAGCGACTGGATGCAAAATTTTATTGGCACAAAAAGCATTTTCTATGTATTCTATCTATCCATTGATTGGACAGTATTTGGATGGAACAACTGCTAGTGGTCTTTATGAAGCAAGGCTTGGAAAAGAAGAAATGAAGAAAGAAAATCACATCTATGCTCCTGCTTATCGAGAGGAGGAAATCGATGAGATTATCTCTTATTGCGATCATATTGTTTTTAATTCTTTTTCACAGCTAACAAAATATAAAGAAAAAGTAAAGCAAAAAGGGAAGAGTATTGGGATTCGGATTAATCCTGAATGTTCCACTCAAGAAGGACATGCCATATATGATCCTTGTGCAGCAGGATCAAGATTAGGGATTACAAAAGCAAATTTTCGCCCTGAGTTATTAGAAGATGTAGAAGGCATTCATTTTCATACATTATGTGAACAAAATTCGGATGATTTAAAAACCACATTGCAGGCAGTGGAAGAAAAATTCGGCCCATGGCTATCCAAAATGAAATGGATTAACTTTGGTGGTGGACACCATATTACAAGAGAAGATTATGATATAGAAACACTGATTACTTGTATCAATGAGATCAAAGAGAAATATCATATTCAAATTTATTTAGAGCCAGGGGAAGCCATTGCCTTAAATGCAGGAAGTCTTTTCACAACCGTATTAGATATCGTACATAATGGGATGGAGATTGCTATTTTAGATACTTCTGCCTCTTGTCATATGCCAGATGTATTAGAGATGCCATATCGCCCTCCATTAAAAGACTCAGGGAAATCGGGAGAAAAAGCCTATACTTATCGATTAGGCGCACCAACTTGCTTAGCAGGAGATATCATTGGAGATTACTCTTTTGATAAGCCTCTTACTTGTGGGCAGCGTTTAGAGTTTCTTGATATGGCGATTTATACTATGGTAAAAAATAATACGTTTAATGGCATGCCATTGCCATCCATTGTATTGGAGAGAAAAAATGGAGAATGTCAGATCATACGAACGTTTGGATACGAAGACTTTAAAATGAGATTATAAACAAAAAAATATTTACAAAATAAAATAATTAAGCATTGTTTTTTTGTTGAAATTATACTATACTATTGTTAACACGGTAGGTATGTTGTTATCAATTTTAAGGAGGTAACGAGTATGATCGAAATTATTGTAGGTGAAAAAGGAAAAGGGAAAACAAAAGAACTCATTGCAAAAGTAAATGAAGACATTCAGTCTACCAAAGGACATATTATCTACTTGGACAAAAATAACAAACATATGTTCGAGCTAAATAACCGAATTCGACTGATCAATGTATTTGATTATCCAGTGATGAATACGGATATGTTTCTTGGTTTTATTGCTGGAACGGTATCCGCCGATCATGATGTTGAGAAGATTTACTTAGATAGTTTTCTAACAATTGCATATCTTGATCCTGATAACGTGGAATCAGCGGTTACGAAACTTCAAGAAATTTCTAACGTTTTTCAAGTTGATTTTGTACTTAGCATTTCCATGGATCAAGAACAATTACCAGCAAGCATACGATCTATGGTTACAGTATCTTTATAGTTGAAAACAAATGAAAAACAGATTGGAAAAAGGGGCTTATGAAAAGATAAGTCTCTTTTTTCATTGTTTATCACCATTTAAGGAAGTCGATGAGGAAAAGTTGATATTCGTTTTTATTTTTGGTATAGTAGGAGAAAGAAAAAATGAATCAATAAAGGAGAATCCATGAACGAACAGAATTATTATAAAACTTATTCGGATTATCTAAAAAGCATTTATAAAGAAAAGGTATACAAATTGCCGATTAATTTACCACTTACTTGTCCGAATCGAAAAGATGGAACGGGTGGATGTACTTTTTGTTCCGAAGTTGGAACTGGGTTTGAAGCAATGGAAAATCATATATCCATTACCGAACAATTAAATCAGACAAAAGAGAAAATCCAAAAAAAATATAAAGCTAAGAAATTTATTGCTTATTTTCAAAATTATACGAATACCTTTTTACCGTTAGAGGCATTTAAACGTGCCATTGAGGAAGCGTGTGCCTTTCCTGATATTGTGGAAATTTCGATTTCTACAAGACCAGATTGTATTCACGATGATTATTTAGAATTTTTAAACGATGTGATGAAAAAAACAGGAATTCATATTAATATTGAGCTAGGATTACAAACGGTGAATTATCATACACTAAAAAAGATTCATCGAGGCCATGGGTTAGCAGAATATGTGGATGCGGTGCTTCGCATTGCTCGTTATCCGATGACGATTTGCACCCATATGATTTTAAATCTTCCTTACGATACGAAAGAAGATGCCCTAGAATCCGCCCGATTTTTATCCGCTTTACCGATTCATATTGTAAAATTCCACTCGCTATACATACCAAAAAACACAGTATTGTATAAGGAATACAAAGATGGTAAAATAACATTATGCACAAAAGATGAATATTTAGACCGTTTAACAGAGTGTATTGCATTGCTTCGAGATGATATCGCAATTGAGCGTCTTTTTAGTCGAGTCCCAGAAGAATATGCAGAATTCTCAAATTGGAATACGAGTTGGTGGAAATTAAAAGATGAATTTCTTGCATTGATGGAAGAGAAACAGTATACCCAAGGATGCAAGTGTCATTATTTAAATGGTTCCGCCTTAACAGAGTGGAGGGTTCATAATGCCGACTAAAAATAAAAGAAAAAAAAGAAAGGTCATTCGGTTTCGTCCATTTAAAACCCGTTTTAAGAAAAAACATTGGAATTTAGGAACGGTGACTTTTGGTATTATTTTTATTTATCTCATGGTTAATTTTATTATGTACTTAAATGAAGATACCCTGTCCACTTATGAAGTTACCAAAAATTCCATGGAGAAGACCATTACAACAAAAGGGCTTGTTTTACGAGATGAAACGATTATAAAAAATAAGGCGGATGGCTATTTGAATTATTATGCACAAGAAGGGGAACGTGTTCGAAAACAAGGCTATGTCTATTCGGTCGATGAAACAGGAAAAGTTCATGAATATTTATCTCAGACAGCATCCGAAGAAGGGATTTTAGACAGTGATAGCTACTTGGAATTAAAAGAAACCATTTCTGTTTTTAATAACTATTATAGTGACAATAACTTCTATGAGGTATATGATTTTAAATACGACCTTAATAACACAATTTTAGAAATCACAAACGAAACAACGATGAAGAAGTTGGAACAAGCATTAAAAGACTCAGGAATTACGGAAAGCTATCAAAAAATAAAAGCGCCTGCTAGTGGGCTTATCTCTTTTTTAGAAGATGGATATGAATCACTAACTCCGAAAAATGTGACAAAAAAATCATTTGATGATACCAATTATAAAAAGCAGCAGTTAAAGACAAATAACCTTGTACAAAAAGGAGAACCTGTTTATAAAATCATTCAAGGAAATTCATGGGATATTGTCATTCCGATTAATGAAGAAGAAAAGAAGATTTTAGAGGAAAAAACAAGTGTACAAGTCAATTTCTTAAAAGATGACACAACGCTAACAGCAACCGTATCTATTTTAGATAATAAAGATGGCACTTATGCACAGCTTCATTTTACCAACTATCTTGTTCGATATTTTAGCGATCGCTTCTTAAATATCGAAGTCGTTCTTCAATCAAAAACAGGATTAAAAATTCCAAATACCGCTCTTGTAACAAGAGAGATGTTCCGAATTCCAATTGATTATTTATATACGGATAGCAGTTCGGATGAGTCGTTATTCCGAATTCGAACATTGAATAGCCGAGGAAAAGTAGCTATAAAACAAGTAGTAGCAGAAGTGGTTATGAAGGATGATAAGTATTGCTATGTATCCACAGTGCCAATTAGTGATGATTCGCTAACGAAGGGAATGATTCTTTTGCGAAATGATTCCAAAAAGACATTTAAAGTTTCTGCTACCAAAAAAATAGATGGTGTCTACTGTGTAAATAAAGGATATGCCGCTTTTAAAATGGTGAATGTTCTTTATTCCAATGAAGATTATAGTATCGTAGAAGATACGCAAGAAGTCAATGCATTAGCCATTTATGATCATATTGTATTAAACAGTAATACAATCCATGAAAATGATAAAATATACTAGGAGTGATAGGGATGATAAAAGAAAATTTAGAACAGGTGGAGAAAAAGATTGAAGCCGCCTGTAAACGTGCAGGGAGAAAGCGAGAAGAGGTTACATTAATAGCGGTTAGTAAAACAAAACCGTTAGAAATGGTAGAAGAAGTGCTAGATCTTGGAATTGTAGAGTTTGGAGAAAACAAAGTACAAGAGATGGTAGATAAATATGAACGCATAAAATCTCCAGTTCATTGGCATATGATTGGCCATCTACAGACAAATAAAGTAAAGTATATTGTCGATAAAGTTGTTCTCATTCATTCGGTTGACTCCTTAAAATTAGCACAGCAAATCCAAAAGGAAGCCGAAAAAAAATCGGTTGTTGTCGATATTTTAATTGAAGTTAATATTGCTGGGGAAGAAACGAAGTTTGGTGTGACAAAGGAAGAAACGCTTCCGTTAATTGAAGAAATTGCAAAATTTCCAAATGTTCATGTATGTGGATTGATGACAAGCGCTCCTTTTGTAGAAGATCCAGAAGAAGATCGAGTACATTTTAAAGCACTTCATCAATTATTTGTTGACATAAAAGAAAAAAACATTGATAATATAGACATGAATATTCTATCAATGGGAATGACAAATGACTATGAGGTTGCCATTGAAGAAGGCTCCACGATGGTTCGAATTGGAACTGCTATTTTCGGAGCAAGACAATATAAGATCGAGGGAGAAGCATAATGAGCAAAGGTATTAATAAATTTTTAGATTTAATGAAATTAAACGAACCAGAAGATGACTACGAAGATGATTTAATGGAAGAAGACGACGATTATGAAGATGATGAAGCACCTGCAAAATCATTTTTTAATCGTAATAAAGAACGAGATGCAGATACGATAAGGACAGAAACTGCTATTCCTTCTAATTTTGCAGATAAGAAGAAATCAAAAGCGATTAGTAAAAGTAAACTCGTTCCATTAAGTGGTGGAAGAGGTGGAGAAGTGTACGTTATTAAACCACAAGAATTCAATGAAGCACAGATCGTTGCAGATTTCTTAAAAGATGGTAAAACAATCGTTATCAATATGGAAGGAATTGAAATTTACGCAGCACAGCGTATTATCGATTTTATTAGCGGTGCTTGTTATGCGTTAAATGGCACATTACAAGCGATTTCAAGCAATATTTTTATCGCTGCTCCAGAAGCAATTGATGTTACTGGTGATTTAAGAGAAGAAATTTTAAATGATAATATGATTTCACCAGAAATTGGAAAATATCGTGTTTGATCTTCTAAAAGGAAAAACAAGGAGATAAGAGAAAGAGTATGGACAAGGATACTATCATTTTAAAAAAACGATTAAAAGAATTAGCCGAAAAATCCTATCAACAAAATCGTTATACCTATACTCCTTTTTTGGATCTCTATGAACAAAGTATTTATCAAGAGGAGCGTTCTTCTTTTGCCTATGTAGGCAGCCAACTCTATGGTGGACATCCATTTGCTGATCGGCAATTGGTTTGTTTTGGGAACGAAGAAACGCTTGGATATGTGGAACAACCGCCAATTGCTTGTATCGAGATCAAACCGATTTCAAAGAAGTTCTCCGATTCTTTATCCCATCGGGATTTTTTAGGAGCATTGATGAATTTAGGGATTGAGCGAGCAATGCTAGGAGATATTTTAGTTTTTGATAACGTTGGTTATGTCTTTTGCTTAGAGCATATTGCGGATGTGATTGTGGATCAACTTTTTAAAGTAAAGCACACACAAGTCAGTTGTGAAAAGACATTAAAACAGCTACATATAGAACCGAAGTATCAAGAGGTAACAGGATTTGTTACCTCTTGCCGTTTAGATTCTATTATTGGACTGGCTTTTCAACTATCAAGAAGCCAGTCCATTCCCTATATTCAAGGGAAAAAGGTATTTGTAAATGGAAGGCTTGTTCAAAGCAATAGTCTATTATTAAAAGATAGTGATATCATATCCGTTCGAGGGCTTGGTAAATTTATTTTTGCTGGCGTAGATGGAATGACCAAAAAAGGCAGAAGTCGTATTTTACTTCATAAATTTATATAAAGGGCTATTAGGGAGGTTTAAGTGTCTATGAAAATAGAAAAAATAAAACAGCAATTGACCATTCATTTGGAGCAAAAACCAATTTATGATATTTTGTTTGAGCAAGATTTTTTAAAATTAAAAGAGGCTTTAAAAGATCTTGGATACGAAAATCGAAAACTATTAATCGTGACAGAGACAAATGTAGCCCCACTTTATTTGGAGGAAATAAAAGCAGTATTAGAACCGATGTTTCGAGAAATTGTATGTTTTACCTTTCAAGCAGGGGAGAAACAAAAACAGCTCTCTACCGTCGCTAAAATCTATACGACATTAATTGAGCACCAATTTGATCGAAAAGATATTTTATTGGCGTTAGGTGGTGGTGTCACAGGTGATCTAACAGGATTTGCTGCGTCCACTTATTTACGAGGTGCGGATTTTGTGCAAGTTCCAACTTCATTACTTGCACAAGTGGATAGCAGTATTGGCGGAAAAACGGGTGTAGACTATGAGTCTTATAAAAATATGGTGGGTGCCTTTTACCAACCTTCATTAGTCTATATTAATACATCAACTCTTCAAACGCTTCCAGAGAAAGAATTTATTTCTGGACTTGGGGAAGTCATCAAACACGGTTTAATTAAAGACCGCGATTATTTCCATTGGATCAAAGATCAGAAAGAAGCGATCAAAAATCGGAAAGTAGAAGTGTTACAAGAAATGATCTATCGCAGTTGCCAAATTAAAGGGGCAGTTGTAGAACGAGATCCAAAAGAACAAGGAGAGCGTGCGTTATTAAATTTTGGACATACGCTTGGACATTCTATCGAAAAATTAATGGATTTTTCTATGCTACACGGTGATTGTGTCGTGATTGGTTCTGAACTTGCTAGCTTTATTTCTTGGAAACGAGGACTGATTTCTAAGGAGGAACTAAAAGAAATTCAAGAGCTGTTTACTTATTTCCATTTTGATACCCTCCCTATGAATCTTGATCCAAAAGAAATTGTAAAAGCGACAAAATTGGATAAAAAAATGGAGCAAGGTCAAATTAAGTTTATTTTATTAAAACAAATTGGAGAGGCTTTTATTGATAAAACAGTGACCGAAGAAGAAATGCTTTTTGCACTCTCTTGTTCCGGTAGTGGAAAGAGTTAAGACGATAACATTTGGAGGTAACATGAAAAAGTATATACAAGCACTGATTGGACTGCTTATTTTACTAGGACTTGATCAGTGGACAAAATATTTAGCTGTTGTTCATTTAAAAGGAACAGGAGGAATTACACTGATTGAGGACGTATTTCGGCTTCAATATTTAGAAAATCGAGGAGTTGCATTTGGAATGTTTCAAAACCAAACTTGGTTTTTCTTACCATTTACCATTTTCATTGCACTGTTTATGATTTTTCTCTATTATAAAATACCAGCGTCAAACAAATATTTTCCTCTTCGCCTTTGCATTATTCTCGTAACAGCAGGAGCTTTTGGAAATATCATTGATCGAGCGAGACAACAATATGTTGTAGACTTTTTCTATTTTAAATTAATTGACTTTCCAATTTTTAATGTAGCCGATTGTTATGTAGTAATTGCAGTTATTTTATTTGTAATTTTAATTTTATTTTATTATAAAGAAGAGGATTTAGAACGAGATATTCCATTCTTTTCGAATAAGAAAAAAGGATGAGAAGTGCATTTTTTGAACTTCTTGCAAATAAAAATAAAAAAAGTGTCAGAGTATATTTGCTTTGACACTTTTTTATTATAGGAAAATTCGTTATTTTTATGTTAAAGTGATAGGATTCCTATGATAGAAAAAAGCACTACGTACACTTTGTTTAAAAGTCATAAGTCAAAAAATGCAATAGAGCGAATAGTATGTATATTTTAGGAGCTGTATAAATAAATCTGAACTTAAAAAGTAAGAGGAGATTCGTTTAATATAAGAGTAAAAAACAAAATAAATAAGGTAAAAAGTAAATGAGAGAAATAAGGTGGGAACGATGATAAAACAAAAGTGTAACTCTACATCTGGTGCTTCCTTGTTAATTGCCTTATTTTTTCTTTTATTATGTGCCATCGTTGGAGCTATTATTTTAACTTCTGCTTCTGTGGCTTCTGGACGTTTTGCAAATTTACAAGAAGTGGAACAGTCTTATTATTCTGTATCGTCTGCTAGTAAATTATTAAAAGCAGAACTAGAAGGAGAAAAATACTCCAAATACGAAATTCTTTCAAAAGATGGAATGCCTTTAGAAAATGAATGTTACGCACTTCCTCAGAAGAAAATGAAAGAATTTCTAATAAAAGCGGTAGAGCAGGTCATGACATCACAAACAGAATATTCTGATATTTTTATCATTCATTCTTCAGAGCAAGTAATGGAAGAAGTTACGGCTTATTTTTCTATGGACCCCCAATACAACATTTCGATTACAGTGACACAAGGAAGTACAAAATGTATAGTAACCATTCCTGCTGTTTATTCTGAAAATACAGAAACTATCTTATATGAAGATTCTTCAAAAGAAGAAGTAGAAGGAATTCGTATAACAAAGACGATTTTATGGACAGAAGGTGAGATAACATGAAAAAGATTCAAGAAATATTAAAAGAAACAAAAGGCGAAACGTTAGTAGAAGTGCTTGTTGGTTCTTTATTATCAGGAATGGCTCTTATGACTCTTTTTTTTATGATTCAAGTTTCTCATCATTTAATTGAGAAGGGAAATCGTTCCGTTCAAGCGAGCTATGATGCTTTTAATCAGATTGAAAAACAAGAGATGGAACCAGAAGCAGGAACGATTACAATCAAAGATTCGAATCAGATGCAGGTGGAAATAGAAGTTTCCGTTTATAAAACAAAAGATGGAAAGTTGGCTGTTTATGCACAAAAATAAAAAGAAAACGATGAGAAAGTTAAAATCAGATCAAGGGTTTACTCTAGTAGAAATGGTATTAGCACTTTTCATTCTCTCCCTTATTGTGACTGTTATTGGGGGAGGCGTTACGGTTGTAAAAAGTGCCTATGAAAAAATTACATTGCAGGCAGAAGCACAAGTACTAGTATCCACTTTTGTAACCGCTATTAACGATGAATTACGACAAGCCGAGCACATAGAACAAAAGGAAAGTAACCACGAGCAATATTGGAGTTTTTATCATGCAAAAAAAGGATATCGAATGTACTTTGTGAATAAAAATAACAATATTTATTATAAGACTGAAATTTCTACAAATGAAAGGCCACTTGTATCGGATAAGACGATTACAAATGGTCTTTTACCTCAAATAGAAGATTTGACTTATGAAAATCATGTATTTACTTATACGCTTCGGATCTATTATAACGGGCAAGTGTATGAGGAGCAAGAAATCAGTATTCGTCCGTTAAATGAACCATAAATGTAAAGAAGGGATAAAATGAAATATAAGCGTCTAGGAGAGATGTTAGTCGATGTAAAGCTAATTACAGAAGAACAATTGGCAGAAGCATTACAACTTCAAAAAGGATCTGGAAAACGTTTAGGAACCGTTTTGATTGATAACGGATTTATTACCGAAGCACAATTAATTGAAATGCTTCGTGTGCAACTTGGAATTGATTTTATTGATTTAACAAAAGTAACCATTGATCCAGAGATGGTAAATGTTCTTCCAAAGAATATTGCACAAAAACAGGGGATTATTCCTGTGCGCATGGAGAAAGATCTTTTATATTTAGCCATGGAAGATCCATTGAATTTTATGGCTGTAGAAGCGGCAAGAGTTGCCACAAGGAAAAAGATCATTCCAATGATTACAACAACAGCAGGGATTAACCGCGCCTATAATATTTTATATGAAAATGAGGGCGCAGTAAAAGCTATGGCTCAAATGCGTCAAGAAGGTGGATTTGTAGATAGTGGAGTTCCAAAAGAAATGGAAACAGAGGATCGAGGAAGTGCACCTGCCGTGCGCCTTGTAAAATCGATTATTGAACGTGCGGTCACCGAACGAGCAAGTGATATTCATATTGAACCAGGACAAGAAGAACTTGCGGTTCGGATTCGTGTGGATGGAAGACTGATGAAAATTTTGACCATTCCAAAAGAATTACAACAGACCGTCGTGGCTCGTATTAAAGTAATGGGGCACATGGATATTGCGGAACGAAGAATCCCTCAAGATGGTCGAACGGCCATGCGAATAAAAGGAGAAGAAATCGACCTTCGTCTTTCTACCCTTCCCACCATTTTTGGAGAAAAAATCGTTATCCGTTTGTTATTAAAAAATCAAGAAATGTTGACGAGAGAAGGGATTGGACTGACGCAAACAAAAGAAAATACAGAAAAGTTTGAACGATTATTGACAAATAATAGTGGCGTGATTTTAATCGTAGGTCCAACAGGAAGTGGAAAATCTTCTACTATGTATACGATGATCCGTGAATTAAAGTCAGAGTCCGTCAATTTAATTATGATAGAAGATCCAGTAGAGTATCAAATGGAAGGCGTTACCCAAGTTCAAATTAATGAGAAAACGGGAATGACATTTGCAAACGCCCTTCGGGCAATTTTACGTCAAGATCCCGATATTATCGGTGTCGGAGAAATTCGTGATGGAGAAACGGCAGAAATTGCTATGAGAGCAGCTATGACAGGGCATTTAGTGATTTCTACCATTCATACGGAGGATGCCATCTCTGCTATTGACCGCCTTCGAGATATGGGCGTCGAGCCTTATTTAATTGCGGGTGGGGTTCGCGGTATCATTTCTCAACGCTTAGTACGAAAAATTTGTGGAAGCTGTCGATCTCCTCAAATGGTATCCGACCAACAAAGAGATCTTGTTGGTCTTTCCAAAAACGACACTCGAATCTTTTATAAAGGAAAAGGATGTCATATGTGTTTTGACAGTGGATATTATGGAAGAATTGGAGTATTTGAAATTCTAACGCTAAATCAAAGAATTCGAGATTGTATTACCGAGGAAAGACCAAAGGTAGAACTGCGTCAAGCAATCGCCGGTTCTGGTTTTATTCCGATGATGCGAAGTGGATTACAATTAGCATCTTCTGGTATTACGAGCATTGAAGAGCTTTGTAGGACAATTAGTATTGTGGATTAATAAAGGAAAGTGAGAAAAATGATACGTTATCAGTACAAAGCATTGGCATTAAATGGGAAAAAGGCTTCCGGAGTCATTGAAGCTACCGATGAATATACGGCCGTATTACAGATTAAAGAAAACTATCCAATCCTTTTGGAGATTCGGCCAATGAAACAAAAAGAAGGGATTTTGTCAAAAGAAATTGGGAAAACTGCAATCAATTATAAAGAACTTTCGATTATGTGTTCCCAGTTTTCTACGATTCTTCGTTCCGGAATTCCCATTGATGCTTGCATCTCTTTTGCTGCAAAGCAGAACAAAGATAAAAAATTAAAAAAGATGTTAGAACAATCAGCAGAAGACGTTTCAAGAGGAAATGGTGTTGCAGATAGTTTTGAAAAAAATTGCAAAAATCTTCCAAAAACATTTATTGAAACGATACGAGCCGGAGAAGAATCTGGAACACTAGAACGTTCCTTTGAAACTCTTCAATTTTATTATGAAAAATCATTTAAAACGAAACAGAAAGTAAAACAAGCATTGTCCTATCCTATTTTTGTCTTAGCGGTAGCGGTTGTTGTTTTAATGGTTGTTATGGTAAAAGTCGTTCCAACACTTACAAGGACTTTTCATGATCTGGATGGAGAATTACCATTGATTACAAAAATTATGATCCGAAGTTCGAAATTTTTTGAAAATAATTTTCTTTGGATTGGACTGATATTGCTTGTTTTGATAATAGGACTCGTTAGTTACTGTCATATGGAAAAAGGAAAACGACAGTGGAGTAATTTCCGATTAAAGCTTCCCGTGTTGGGAAAAATTGAAATTTTAAATACAGCGAGTCAATTTGCTAACACCATGTCAGCATTACTGGCAGCAGGACTTAGTATTAGTCGTGCTCTTGAAGTAACAGGGAAAGTGCTTGATAACTACATAATGGGAAAAGAAGTTCTTAGCATGATAAAAGAAGTCGAAAGCGGAAATCCTTTAAGTGAATGTATGAAGAAAAACAAGCATTTCCCAGATACTTTAAGCGAAATGTGTGCCATTGGAGAAGAAACAGGTGAATTAGAAGGTACGTTTGCAACCATTGGCGCATACTTTGACAATGAAGCACAATATGCAACAACAAAAGCCATTCAAAGATTAGAACCAACGATTTTGATCTTTATGGCTTTATTTGCAGGATTTATTGTCTTATCCATTTATTTGCCGATGTTTACGATGTATTCCTTGATTTAATCATAACCTGTCAATGGGATATCGTTTGCGTACAGTATTTTTATGTGATAGAAAACGATGAGAAATTCGTTTTATCAGTCATATAAAAATAGAATTTAGTAGAAAAAGGATACCAACCCATATTCTTTTTTATAAATATAAAAATAGAGAGAAGAAAGGATGAAAGAATGTTAGGAAGTAGATTAAAAAAGAAAATACATAATGAGAAAGGATTTACCTTAGCAGAGTTATTAGTTGTTATTGCTATTCTTGCGATTTTGGTTGCGATCTCCGTACCAATTTTAACATCAAGATTAAGTGAGGCAAAAAAATCAACAGATGAATCCAATATCCGTGCAGCAAAAGTGCTGGTATCTTCTAAGATTATGGAAGGAACAAACGTTACAACGTATTACTACAACGCAGACGAAGGAAAATTAGTAACAAGTAAAGCGGATGTAGGAGAAGTCTATGGACAGTCATCCGAAGAAGTAAAAGGTGCTACTAATGCTCCAGAGGGTAAGATTTTACAAGCCACAATTACAACGAGTAATGGCGATTCCCAAATAAAATTTAGTTGGGTTGCTAAATCTGGAGAATAAATTCAACTACATATGTTACAAAAAAGATCGTTGGGTTGCGATCTTTTTTTATGAAAAATCCATCTTTGGATTTTTCCAAACATTCTGTTTTAAAAGGAACAGGGCATTTGGAAAGATTCAAAGAAAAGAGAGTGTGTATTAAGAAAGGACAAAGAAAACAGTGATAGAGCATATGATAAAAGATTCAAGGGGGATTTGGATTGTCATTGTCATATTTGGAGGTGCTCTTGGTTTTTTCATTCATTTCGCTTGTTTGAAATGGCTTAGCAATAGAAACAGAGGGGAACCGATGCAGAAGAACTTATGGAATAGAAAATGCTCGGTATTCGTATTATCGATGATTTTCCTAAGCGTGATAGGAAAAGATGGATTTTCTTTTTCCACCGTTCGTTATTTAGGGCTTGCTTGTATTCTTTTTGGGGCGTCTCTTATCGATAGTATTTCCTATCAGATCCCAAATAGATTTTTAGTGATAGGAATTCTATGGTGGTTTGTTACTTTGCCTTTTGCAAAAGACGCTATCGTAGAACAGGGAGTATCCGGATTGTTTGGCGCTTTTTTTATTGGAGGTGGAATTTTATTTCTCTCCTTATTTTTAGATCATCTGTTACAAAGAGAAAGCATTGGCGGTGGTGATGTGAAGCTTTTCTTTTTAGTCGAACTTTATTTTGGACTGGAACTTGGAATGCTCCATCTTATTCTTTCTTGTATTGCAGGGATCTTATTTGTCCTTTTTCTAAAAAAAGAGAAAATCCCATTTGCACCAGCTATCTCCATATCCGCTTGGATTGTAGTCCTTTTTGGAAAAGAAATTTTAAATTTTTATTGGAGTTTTTTAAGGGCTCTTGTGATGTAGAACAGATATAGAAGGAGAAAAAATAAGAAGTGATTCATCGATAGAATGTTAGAAAGGAAAAGTATATGTCAAAAACATATTTAGGAATTGAAATTGGAAAATCCACCATTAAATTTGTATTGTGTACAAAAGGACAAGTGGAAGGTTTTTTCATTGAATCTTTTCCAGAAGATTTCGTAAAGGAAGGTTGTATTGTGAACTGGGATGGTATGGCAAAGTTTTTAAAACAGATGTTAAAGAAACATAAAATCTCGTGTAAAAATGTTGCTCTTGTGCTTCCGGAAAGTGTTACTTACATAAGGCGTTTACTATTACCTTATATGACGGTAGAGCAACTAAAAGTCAATCTTCCTTATGAATTTCATGATTTTATTTCCGAGCAAAAAGAGGACTATATTTATGATTATGCGTTAATGGAATTATTAGAAAAAGAGGAGGAAACACAAAATCCTTCTTATATGGATCTGATGGCAGCAGCAGTTGCAAAAGAAACGATCGAACAATATCGAAAAATGTTAAAAGTAAGTGGTTTAAAATTAAAAATCGCCGCTCCTCCGTCTTGTGCTTATCAGAATATTGTTTTCCATCATATGGTAGAGTATTCTTTGGACAAAAAAATGGATTATGCCATTTTGGATATTGGATATGAAACCGTAGAATTGCGTATTTTTACAGAGGGAAAGTATGAAACGGAAAAATCCATTGAGAATGGCTTAAAAGAAATCCAAGAGTTACTTTTGGAACAAGTACATATGGAGTTTATGGAATTTTTAAAAATACCAAATCATCAACAGATTTTATCGGAAGAGAAGTATATGACTATTTATGAAACCATTGCTTTAGAAGTGATGCGAGTTGTCAACTTCTTTACATATAACCATCCAAATAATACATTAGAACATTTATATTGTTGTGGCGGTGGAGCGTTTTTAGAACCGTTATTGGACGTTTTACAAGATACGGTTGGGTTAAAAATCAAGAAAGTTTCCGAGCTTTTTCCAAATCAAAAAGAAGATCAGTTAGCACTTGTAATGGCACCTGCTGCCGTTGGAATTACATGGAATTAGGAGGAGTGATAATGATAACCTTTTCAAAATCAAAATATCCTACGAAGAAAACAATGAATTTAGCCGTAGAAGAAAAATCAAGAATGGACCTTAGGATTTTTCTTTGTCTTTGTGGGATTGGTATCCTTTGTTTGATTTTTCTTGTTCAATTGGCAATTATTACTCCGTTTACACAAGCAAGGGAAGCAAAAGAATCTTATAAAGCGCTCGAAAATAAAATAGAACAATTAAAAGGTTCTACAAAGGAATTTGATCAAATAAAAGAAGAATATCGACAGTTTGATACGAGTCTTTTAAATGAGTCAGAACAAGCACAGTTTGATCGCATGAAAATGATAGAGATTGTTGAGTCTTGTGTTGGTAAAAAAGCAAATATTGATAGTATTACGATTGTAGAAAATCAAGTCGTTCTTCATTTAAATCATACGACGTTATCTTCAGTTTCTGAAATTGTACATAGCTTTGAAAAAAATATTCATACTTCTTATGTAACGGTGACAAATGCTAGTACAACGACAGAAGAGAAAACAGATAATTTCATTGTAGCAGAAATCTTAATTCAAATGGTGAAGGGAGGGGAAAATTCATGAAACAAAAAAAGATTCCTTTAAAAAGACTTGCTATCGTGTTATTTGTTTTTCTATTATTTGGCGTTCTCTATTACCAATTGGTTTGGAAAACAACGAGGCAGACATTAGAAATGTATAGTGAAGAATCATTAGAAGACGAATGGATACTGATGCAGGCAAAAGCAAAGAAGATAAAACAAATGAAACAATCCATGGAAAAGCAAAAGAAAGAAAAACAAGGGATTATAGCCGATTATAATAACTTACAAAATGAGATGCTAGAATTAAACAGTATTTTAAAGCAGACGACCGCTTATCAGATGGATTTTGAAGATCCAACCATCGATGACAGTATTATCCGCCGAAATATTCATATTTCTTTTCAGACGAAAACGTATGATATGGCAAAAGAAGTTCTTCAATCGTTACAAGATTCTACATATCGTTGTCTTTTAAAAAATATTATGATATCCTCAGACTCTTCGGATTTATTCCAAACAAAAGAAGTTGGTGTGGAGTTGGAAATTACTTTTTTTGAAGGGATTAATGATACAGCAAGAGCAGCAGGTTTGAATAAATATGTGGATGATTCAGCAACAAATGGAGGTTGAATCTATGAAGACAATAAGAGAGCGAATACAGTCTCTAAAAACAGGACAGTCTGGTATGACATTGCTGGAACTTTTAGTTACTTTAGGAATTCTTTCTATTTTGCTGTTTATTGGTATGATCGCAATTGTTCCCTATCAAAGGGGATTGACATTACTAGAAATGGATGAAACAGCAAAAGAGCTATTTATCGCAAGTCAAAATCGATTGACGGTAGCAAAAGCGTCTGGAACATGGGAACAATTACTGGATGAAAAATCCTCTTTTTATTTTGGAGAGAGTATGGAAGAACAGCCGTCCGATTATCCTGTAAATAGCAATTTTAAAAGTTTAGAGCACGATTATCGCTATTTGGTATATGATGGGGATCAAACGGTCTTTGAACAAACGGCATTAGGTGTTCTTTTGCCTTATGGGTCTATTGATGAAGAAGTGAGAGAAAATGGATGTTATGTCATTGAATATGATGCAAAAACAGCTAATATTTATGGCGTCTTCTATACAAAAAACGGAGAACATTTTCAATACACAAGAGATGTTGCGGGGAGTTTTGGATTAGATCAGCAAGGAGGCAGAGAACTGTCTTCTGCTGGAAAAGAAATTCGTAAGAATTATAAAAATAGTCATGGTACCTTAATTATCGGTTACTATGGTGGAAGTACCGCTGAGGAAATTGGAACGGCTACTTTAAATCCTCTTCAAATGAAAATTCAAAACGAGGATACGTTGAAAGTTGTCATAAAAGATGAAAACTATAATCGTGTTATCAATGGAGTCAGTGCTCATACAAAAGTATCGGTTACGATTACTGGGGAAGAGAGCAAAAGTGTGAAAACAAAAGTGTTAGAACCCTATTCCTTTTCCACTTCTAATCTAGAATCATGGTATCAAGTAGAAGTAAAAGACGGAATTGCTATTTATACGTTAACCCTTGATGATATTACAAAACAAGGCAGCCATTTTGCAGATATTTTTTCTGACTTTATTCCAGGAGAAAATATTACAATTGAGGCAGAAAGTTTTAGTACACAAGTATTATGTAGCCCCGTCAAAGTACAAGGTTATACGAATAGCCTTTTTGCGGCCAAATATATAGAACAGGAAGAAGAAACAACGATTTTTAAAGTGTCCATTGCAAATGTTCGTCATTTACAAAATATCAGTCCTGTCGTATCCAATTTCCCAACGGAGACGAATCCATTACAAGTTGAGCAGGTAAACGATTTAGATTGGAATGATTTTTCACCCAATGGAGAAGAGGATATTTCCATTTATTCTTATAACAAAGACGTTCTACAGCAGAAGAAATTAACAACCAATGCATTTTATAGCATTGAAAATTCGTCTTTGACTCAATATGAAGGAAATGGCTATGCGCTAAGTCATTTTAAGTTAAAAGAAGTGGAAAATGGAAATGTTGGGTTATTTGCAACCGTTGGTAGTGAGGAAAAACAGCAGGAATTTACCATTCAAAATATAACATTTTCTTCTTTTCTAATTGAAAGTACCGTAGAAAATGGAAACGCTGGCACCGTTATTGGAGAAGTAAAAGAAAACAGTAAAGTCATTGGAAAAAATCTTTTTGTGATTGATACAACGGTAAAAAGCAATGGCGTATCAGGAGGACTTATCGGAAAAGGAAGTAATAGTATAGTAAAACAGTGTAGTGTATCATTAGCGGAATCCAAAAACGAAATCTCTGATTCTTCGAATGAAACCTTTAATAAAACAGCTAGTGAAAAATATGAGCAAGGCGCTTATCATAAAGAAACAGATACCATTGGTGACCAATACCAAGTAGTTGGAAAAATAGCTGGAGGATTTCTTGGAGAAGGTAACAATATCATCGTTTCAGACTGTTTTTCTTCTGTGCCTGTTATTGCCACAGAAAACGGTGTGGCTGGTGGATTTCTTGGTAAAATAATAACGAATGAAACTGGATTATGTGAGATTCAAAATAGCTATACAGGGGGATTTACTAAAGATGGTCTTTATTCTGAGACGCTCAATGTAGCCTCCCTTGGAGAAAACGGAGTGGCTGGAGGTTTTCTTGGACAGAGCACAGGAAACGTTGCCGTTACAAACAGTTATGCTACCACCTCTGTTTATGGAACTACCATTGGTGGAATGGTTGGAGAAATTACAACAGGGCAACAAAGATATGAAAGGTGTTATGTAACAGGGGAATTATTTGATAGAGTAGTGATAGAAGATAAGGAACATAATTCTGATATTAATACAGCCTCTAAAAGTAATTTCTTTGGAATAATAGACAAGGAAGAAACGTTCGATGCGAACCAATGCTATTTTTTAGATCAGCAGAAAAATGGTCAACAAAAGGAAGAAGCAGAAGAGGAAGAGAACGATAACCAAAAAGGTGTTTTGGGACTTTCTTATAAAGAATTTGTGCAGTCAGTCAATGATTCAGAAAATAAGTCTAGTGATGTAGAAGAAACGAAGACCTATGCCTACGATCCCTTCTTACAAAAGGAATCTTTCCCATTTCGTTTTGTAACAAAAACAAGCGATAGGAAATAACAGACTGTATTTACTCATTATGGGGATTGGCCTATGGAACAAGAAGTTGTAGAAGAGCCAGAACAACCGGATCCTCCAACAGATCCAACAGATCCAGAAGAACCAGAGCTTCCAGAAGAGCCGGTAGAGGAAAATGGATCATTTGATATTGGTTTTATTTATTATGAGTATTTGGAAGATAAAAATGGAGTTTTGGATGATACTTTTTATTATCATGGGATCGGAGGAAAGCAAAGTGATAATCCTTATGATAAGAGCCAGTATACAGAGCTTAGAACTCAGAAAAAAGGAAAATACCTTGTCAATGGACTGAGTCGAAAGGCAGATACTTATGTCAGAGAGGAAGGGTATTTATTACTAGTACATAAAAGCGTAGATATTTCAGAGTTAAGAGTGAAAATCGCTTATGATACAAAAAAGATTGAAGAACTATTTGATGCAAAAGAAATTTCTCTTCCAAAAGAATTAGAGGATTTTCAGGCTTATATTTTTAAAGAAAATCGATATTTTACTTCCAGTATTCCATCTGTTATTGTTGGAAAGTTAATAGATAAAACGAAACCTTGGATTGGAATAAAAGAAGAATTGGGATTCTCTTTGAATCCTTCCTTTGGTGATTCTATTAAGTTTATTGGTGAGCCTGTAGATGCTACTACTTACTATATTCGTTCTACTAGGCATTTATCGAATCTAACTTCTTCTGATTATAGGAATATTGTTGATTCGAATCGAGCAAAGAATAAATTTATACAAACATTAGATATTGATGTAGATCGTGTTGTCAATGGAAAGAAACAAGAAATTTCTACAATTCAAAACTTTTGGGCTACGTATTCTTCGGAAAGTTATTTAGATAACAGTGCTTATTATAAAATTATCGGTTTAAAAACTCCTTTGTTTTCTATGATTCATAGTGATGCATTGGTGGAAAATATAACATTAAAAGAAATGATGCTTACAAATACATCCTATTTGTTTGCATCAAATAATCAAGGAACTATTACTAATGTTACAATTGAAGATTCTACTATTCAGTCAGATACGGCTATTTATGGGTTTGTAAAGGATACTGTACATACAGGTAAAATTTCTAAAATTACGATGAACAATATTACGATGAAGAGTGAAAAGGAAATCAACGGTTTTGGAGATTCTTTTTCTAGTGGTTCCCTTGAAGAGATCACACTTTCTAATATGGAAATAGAAAGCGAGGAAACGATTAATGGTTTTATCAAACAATCGATTGTTCCAGTGTCTCATATTTCTATTACTAATATGAAAATGAATGGAAAAAATGGTGTCAATGGATTTGCAGATTCGTTAAATGGAGGAAGTATAGAAGACATAGAATTTTCTGGTATCCAGCTGGAAAGTAATGGCATGATTAATGGATTTATCAAACAATCGGTTGTTCCAATTTCTAACATTTCTATTACAGACATAAAAATGAATGGAATAAGTGGTGTCAATGGATTTGCAAATCAGCTTTCTAGCGGCTCTGTAAGCCAAGTAACACTTTCTGATATAGAAATGGAAAGTAAAGAGGTTGTCAATGGGTTTGTATCCACGGCATCGATTTCTCTATCGAATATTTTTATGACAAATATGAAAATGACTGGAACGAATGGCCTGAATGGATTTGCAGATCATTTGGGTGGTGCAACGGTAAAACAGATTGAATTGTTCAATATTCAGATGATAAGTGAATCTGAAGTAAATCCATTTGTGCAATCAGCAGGTGGAACTAGTTTATCCAATATTTCCATGAAAAAACTTATAATCCAAGATAGCAATGGAACTACAGAAGAAGATTTTGAAATTCCATAATGATAAATAGCACATTATTTATACAATATTTATAGAAAAACGTAATGGATTGTGGTATACTCCCTACAAAACAATAGGAAATATTCTTTTCTAGTTTTTCACATTACGAGTGATAAAATAATGAGGTATTTATGGAGAAAATATTATTTAGACGCATTGAAATCATTTTCATTTTTTTATCTATTGTATTATTTTTAGTGCTTTCTGTTGTCGTTTATGGGATGGAAAGCAAAGGAGCAAAACAGGGGATAGATGAAATCATAAAGCAAGTGGAAGTTTCTTATGAACAGAGTAATACCGATACAAAAGAGGCGATACAGACATTTGAAGATGATTATTTAAAAAGAGCAGAGTCCATTGATTTTATGTTAAATTATTTGGAAAAAGAAGAGGGACTTCGTTCCTTAAATCAGCTAAAAACGATTATGGAAATAGAGTCTATTAAATTGATTGATGAAAATGGGACGATTATTGCAAGTACCGATTCCAAAGCAGTTGGATTAAACTTCTTTTCCTATGAAGAGACAAAACCTTTTTGGGATTTAATAAAAGGAGAAAAAGAGCAAAATTATGTAATACAAAAAAATGCAACAAGTATCCTTGGAAAAGAACGGATGGTTTATCTTGGAATAAGGTCTGATTCTGAGTATTACTCGGTGCTTCAAATTGGAATAAAAGCCGAGGTATTCGATAAAGTATTAGAGGAGAATTCTATTGATAGAGTCATTCAATCCATGCCAACGGTTCGTGAACAAGCCGTTTTTCTTGTGGATCGGGAAACTGGTGAGATTGATGGAATTACGAAAAATAACGATCAGCAGATTTCTATTAAAGGAGCTAATACTGTAGAAGAGTTTCTCCGTGCTTTATCGAGCTATGAGAATGGGAGATTGGCCAATATTAATAACTCATTTAAATATATGAAAACGAAATTGATCGATGATAAAATTATTGGAGTATACCAAGATTGGAACGATATTTATAAAAATGTATTGATTGAAATTTTGGAGTTATTTGCAATCATCGTTATTATATTAAGTGTTACGATTGGTATATTTAAACACTGTATTCGCAAATATGTACTTCAAGATCTTTCCTTTATTGAATCAAATACGAAAAAAATTATGTCCGGTGATTATAATGTGAAATTTCAGACAGCACATAATACAGAATTTAAGCAAATTTCGGAAGTATTAAATTCATGGTTAGAAAGTTACCAATATAAGTCGCAAAGAATGACAAGAATTGTTACCGCAATTGATAACCATATGGCTGTTTTTGAGTGTTTATATCCGATTAATAAAAACTTTTTCACTGGTAATATGCAAGAAATTTTAGATGTAGAAGATGAAGTTTGGGATAGTATTCGATGTACACCAAGGCAATTTCAAAACTATATTGATACCCTAGTAAAAAGCGATATTACAGAAGAAAAAATTATTCCGATGAAAAATAAATACATAAGTATTGTGGCATTTAAAGAAGAGGAAGAGTTTTATGGAATGATTATCGATCGTACGGATGATGTGAAAAAGCAGAAGCGAATACAAAATGAGTTAGAAGAGATAAAAATCGAATCAGAAACCGATTCTTTAACGAAATTAAAAAACCGAGCTTATTTAGAAGGCAGAGTAAAAAAATGGTTACAAACAAATAAAGAACAAGGAATTATGCTTTTATTTGATTTGGACAATTTTAAGACAATTAATGATCAGTTAGGCCATCCAGTAGGAGATCTTGTTCTTCAAAAATTTGCAAAATGTTTACAAGACTTTTGGAAAAATGATGAAATCGATGAAATCGTTGCTCGAATGGGTGGAGACGAATTTATTGCATTTATTCCACAGTTTATTAGTTTTTCTATCCTTTCCGAAAAGTTAAATGATTTATTAATTCAGATACGTGAACAATTAAAAGACTATAAACAATATGGATTATCAGTTAGCATTGGAGCTTCTTATGTAAATCCTAAAATTCAGAGTTATGAACATTTATATGGAAGCGCGGATCTAGCCCTTTATACAGCGAAAAAAACAGGAAAAGATAGTTTTTGTATTAATAAAGAAACTATCTTTCATAAAAATGAAAACAATACTTGAAACGAAAAAACCTGAGCAAAAGCTTGGGTTTTTTTAATAAATCCTATTTTTACCCACAACTATTCGTTAAAGTTTTATTTTGCGAATAGTTTTTTCTCTCAATATCTACCTCTTCTAACGTTCTTTTCGTTTGTTTTTCCAACAATCTCATTGTATATGGAAAACGCATCTAATGTATGATTCATCCCAAATTTTTAGATGTTTGATTCGGATGAAAAAAACGGTGTATTCGAATTCGAATACACCGTAAAAATTCTATTTTTTAATAAGTTTGGAAATAAAATGAGCAATAAAACAAAGGGCTATCGTAATTACCATACAAGGGAATGTATTGCCGACGATAATATCAATCTTCATTAAAATATGATAAAAAAGAAATCCGAGCAACCAGATTCCAAGATTAAGAAAAGAAAAATCTCTTTTGCTGTAATCTTTTTTTAGAAGAAAAAAATCTGCAGTTTGAATTGCGATCATAGGGGCAAATACCGATCCTATGAAATATAAAAAATCCGTAATATCGTCCATAGGATAAATTATAGCCCCAACGGTTCCTAGTATTGTTATAAAAACCGCTACATATTTTCCATTCCACTTAGGAACAATCGATTCACTCGAAATTCCAGCAGAATACGCATCTAGAAAGGTTGTTGTAACCGTTGACATAATGATAATGAATAATCCTACGATTCCTAGCCCTGCTTTTAGCATAATATTAGCGATTTCATATTCTCCAGTAAAAAGAGCCGCTCCCATACCGATGACATACATCCAACAACTGGTAATTCCATAAGTAACTGCACTAGCGAATGTTGCTTTTACTGGTTTTTCTGCTTCTCTTGTATAATCACTAATTAAAGGGAGCCAAGAAAGTGGCATAGCTACCGATAGCTCCACTGCTGCCCCAGAAGTGATTGTTTCCTCATTGAAAAATGTTCCATCTGCCTTTTGAAAGAAAATAATATAACATAATAAAAGCGTTAATAAAAAGAGCGCTGTCATTGCAATGGTATTTAGTTTTCCTAAGTTTTCTACACCAATCAAAATCCATAGAATAATTAAAATACCAATCATCAGACACCATATCCACTCTCCTATCTTCCATACGCCATTTGCGGCTAAAGAACCATCGTATATCATAATGGCCGTCCAACCTACCAGTTGTAATACATTTAAAGTAGAAAATAGTAAGCTTCCATTTCGTCCAAAGCTAATTTTTACTGTTTCCATCGCACTTTTTCTAGTTTTGGCACCAATGATTCCAGATAGAAAAAACATCGTGCATCCAATGATATGACCAACAATAATTGCTAAAATCCCTTTTTGAAATCCTAAAGGGGCAAAATAAGTTCCTGTTATAATTTCTGCAATGGAAACGGCAGCTCCAAACCAAATAAGACTATTTTCATAGACACTTGTACGTTTTGTTTCATTCATGGCAAGTCCCATCCTCTTTTCGTTCTTCTGCAAAATAGCTATTGATATCAAACATATGATT
The DNA here is from genome assembly GCA_018710905.1 of Candidatus Scybalomonas excrementigallinarum. Taxonomy (GTDB): domain Bacteria; phylum Bacillota; class Clostridia; order Lachnospirales; family Lachnospiraceae; genus Scybalomonas; species Scybalomonas excrementigallinarum. The sequence continues at coordinate 69,456 of DVIZ01000114.1, forward strand.
CATAGGACCACTGCCTTTTCCAAGATCCAACATATCGGATAATGCGCCAGAAATATATTCTTTGGCTCGTGTGACAGAAGTTTTTAAGTCATATCCTTTTGCTAAATTGGAAGCGATGGCACTAGAAAGGGTACAACCGGTTCCATGGGTATTAGGATTTTGAATTCTTTTTCCATAAAACCATGTAAAAGTACCATGTTCATAAAGCAGATCATTGGCATCATTGATTTGATGTCCACCTTTACAAAGCACTGCACACCCATAAGTATCCGAAATTTGTTTTGCCGCCAGTTCCATATCCTTTTCCGATGCGATTTTCTTACTAGTCAATAATTCGGCTTCTGGAATATTAGGAGTTAGGATAAGAGCAAGTGGCAACAGTTTTTCTTTTAACGTATGAATAGCGTCATCGCTAATAAGTTTTGCACCACTGGTTGCTACCATAACAGGATCGACTACGATTTGTTTCCCTTTGTACTCTGTTAATTTTTCGACAATGGCACAGATTAATTCAGAGGAAGATACCATTCCTATTTTGATGGCATCTGGAACAATATCCGTAAAAATGCTGTCCATCTGTGCTTTTAAAAAATTTGGTGTTACGTCCATAATATCGGTTACGCCAGTCGTATTTTGTGCGGTCAAGGCAGTAATTACGCTCATCGAATAGATCCCATTGGCACTCATTGTCTTAATATCGGCTTGAATACCAGCGCCTCCGCTACAGTCACTACCAGCGATTGTTAAAGCTATTTTCATCGTTATCCCTCTTTCTTGTTTAAGGAAAAAGTATTTGTACCTTTTTCCAGTATGTAAAAAAATCTGTAAAATCCTCTATTTCAATAGGAGCATAAGTTTTTCCGATGCTGAATTTATCATAGACTCGAGTCGTTGGAAATCCTGCTAAATAAGCTGTTTCAAGTGCAAATAATGCATCTTCAAATACCATAGTTTCCTTTGGATTCAGTGATAAAAATGCTGCTGCTTTTGTATAAATAGTAGGTTCTGCCTTTGTCGTCTGTAAATCAGAACAAGTGAAAATTTCTTGAAAATAAGAACGAATTTCTAACCGTTTTAATGCCACCTCTACGAGCTCACGACTTCCACTTGTTGCGATTACCATCGGTATTTGCTTAGAGGAAAGGGAGAAGAGAAATTCTTTCACTCCTTTTTTGGTACGAACCTCATATCGGTAGAAATCATCAATAATCTGATAGATCCCATCGATTATCGTTGTTTCATCATAAGGTAAATGATAGGTCTGAAGGAGATACTTCGCTCCTTCTTCCATAGACATGGTGTATAAAATACGTCCGAGTTCTGCTTCTGGACAAATGCCAAGTTTCCTTAAATACAAAGAGGCAGCAGATTCCCATATCTCCATTGAATCAAGAAGAGTCCCATCTACATCAAAAATAGCCCCTTTTATCATGACTTCACCATGTTTTCTACGGATTCTCTTAATAAAACCGTAGATTTTTTAATATCTTTTTGGGCAAAAATTGCGCTAATAACGGCTACTCCTGCAATACCACTTCCTGCTAATTGCTCTACATTCTCTTGCCCAATGCCTCCGATGGCAACGACAGGAATTGTTACAGCGTTACAAATGGCGCACAACGTTTCGTAATCCACATCCTTTGCATCCTCTTTACTTCCAGTAGGAAATACAGCACCTACTCCAAGATAGTCCGCTCCTTGTTCTTGGGCACGAAGTGCTTGTTCCACAGTTTGGACAGAAACGCCTATTATTTTATCTTTTCCGAGTTTTTCGCGAACACATCCTGCCTCCATATCACTTTGTCCCACATGAACGCCATCTGCATCTACCTGAATGGCTACGTCTACCTTATCATTAATAATCAATGGAACATTGTACTTATGGCAAACATTCTTAATTTCTTCTGCCTCTTTTAAAAACAACTCGTCACTTATCTTCTTTTCCCGTAATTGGACAAAAGTAACGCCCCCTTGGATCGCTTCTTCTACCGCATAGGACAATGGCTTTTCCTTTAACCATCTTCTATCCGTAACTGCATAAAGGAGTAATAAATTAGAATCGAATTTCATAATTTGCTC
>DVIZ01000115.1 GCA_018710905.1 Candidatus Scybalomonas excrementigallinarum
CATGTTAAAATTAGACGATCTTTAGACATTTTCTGTTTTTTATATTGTCTTTTTTATTATTTACGGGAAAAGTTACTATTGTGTACTTTTCATCGTTTACTTTTTTAGTCCAGAATCACATCATACTCTCATCCGCAATATAAAAAGCAGAAATGTTTAGGAGATAGAAGAAAGGGGGATACTTATGGATTTTTCACTTATTGTTGGTATTATCTTTGGTTTAGTAGCTCTTATATTTGGTTTTACAGAGGATGGAGGAAATCTCCGTACTCTTACTTCTTTAAGCCCATTTATCATCGTTGTAGGTGGGACAATTGGCGCAGTGATAGCGTCTTTTTCTTTTGGAGACATTATTCATGCTTTAAAGTCAGTAATAGCTAGTTTTAAACAACCTCATTCTGGCTCCACAGAAAAATTAATCACTAAAATTTCTGATATTTCTTCTACCTTTCGTAAAGATGGTATTACCGCCCTCGACTCTATTATAAAAGATTCGGAACTTCAAAAAGAAGAGTATCTATTATTAAAAGAAGGCTTAATTCTCATTCAAGAAATGCTGGATCCAGAAGATATTCAATATGTATTAGAATCTGACATTCGAGCTTATAAACATAAATGTTTAACCGATATTAGCGTATTTGAAGGCGCAGCTGGTTTCTCTCCAACAATGGGAGTTATTGGTACCGTTATGAGTTTAATTCTCGTTTTATCCAATGGATTTGGAAATCCTACAGAACTAGCGAGTTCCATTGCTACAGCCTTTATCGCTACTTTATATGGGGTAGGATTTGCCAATGTATTATACCTACCTATGGCGAACAAACTTCGCTCCATGATGAAACGAAGTTTAATTCAAAAAGAACTCATTGTTGATGGCGTTTGCCTGATCTCAAAAGGTTCTCTTCCTCGTACTATCGAAAATGAACTTTCCCTTTATCATCAAGCATTTTCTGATGGATACAAACGATACCGTAAAGGTATCGAAAATTAAGGGGGTGTTCTAAGATGAGACGAAGTCGCATAGAAGATGAGGAAGAACATAGCTCTAGTTCCGAACGGTGGCTTTTAACCTATTCCGATATGATTACCTTGTTATTAGCCCTCTTTATCATCATGTATGGGATGAGTGCTGTGGATAGCACAAAAGTTCAAAATCTTTCCAAAGAATTTGAACAAGTCCTAAATCCAAGCGATAATAAATCCGAAACAGAGGAAACTGGAACTTCTGCCAGCTATACTACAGTGGATAAAATATCCAAAAAGCTGAATAACTATATTTCCAAAAATAAACTTTCCTCTCAAGTATCTTTAGTGGAATCGGATGCAGGTATTAATATTCAGTTAAAGGATTCTCTCCTTTTTCAACCAAACACCGCTGATTTACTAGATGAGCAATCTCCCATTATCCAAGAGATTAGTGGCGTGCTATCTCTTGTCTATGATGAAATCGATCATGTGAGTATTATTGGTAACACAGCTGACGTAGGAAACCGAGATCGCTATAACGAGGAAGATGCTTGGAGATTATCCGCTACTCGAGCGTTAAAGGTATTAACCCTTTTAACGGATCAAGGGGTAAAGCCAGATAAATTATCAATTGAGGGACATTCTCATTATTCCCCAATTGCCACAAATAAAACAAGCGAAGGTCGAGCCAAAAACCGCCGTGTTGAAATTATGATCTATAAAAACTCATCAACTGATGAAAAAACTCCCTAGGAAAAATTTTTTCCTAGGGAGTTTTTTCATCGATTCTTTTTATTCTTCATCCGTTTCTAATAACGCCGCTTCATAACGTTCTAAAATTAAACTCTGAATCTTCTCTCTTGTATCAGAATTAATTGGATGTGCAATATCACGATATTCTCCATCTGCCGCTTTACGGCTTGGCATCGCAATAAATAAGCCCTTTTCTCCTTCAATTACTTTAATATCATGAACGACAAATTCATTATCTAAAGTAATCGATACTACCGCTTTCATTTTACCTTCTTTCGCTACTTTTCTCACTCTTACATCTGTAATCTGCATGGATAAGTCCCCCTTCTAGTCATCTATAGTATATATCTTACATTCTTTTCTACTACAATTTTGATCTTACCATTTTCACCTACATGGCTTGTATTTGGCCTGATTGTATCACGGCTTTCCACAATACAATTTTCAATATAAGAATTATCTCCAATATAAACATCATTTAAAATAATGGAGTTTTTAATGGTACAATTGTTTCCAATATAAACTTGTTTAAATAATAGAGAATTTTCTACTTTACCATTGATAATACAACCACTGGCGATCAAACTATTGCTTACATCACATCCTGGATTATATTTTGCAGGTGGAAGATCATCGACTTTTGAATAAATATCTGGATATTGTTTAAAGAAATAATCTCTTACGTCTTTCTTTAAGAAATCCATATTGGTTCGATAATAAGCATCGACAGTGGAAATACTTCTCCAATAAGAGTCCAACTTATAGGCATAGATCTTCTTCACATCTTTATAACGCATAATAACATCCGCAACAAAACTATTTCTGCCCTCTGCTGCACAGCGCTCTAATAGTTCAATTAACTGGCGTCTACGAATGACATAAATACCACAAGAAATTGTATTGCTCTTTGGCACTAATGGTTTTTCCTCAAATTCTACAATCCGATTATCTCCCGCTAATGTTACAACACCAAAACGGTTCAGTTCATCCTCCGTTGGACTAATATCCTTACAAACAACTGTAATATCAGCGCCTTTTGCAATATGATATTCTAACACTTTATTATAATCGAGCTTATAAATTCCATCTCCTGGAGCGATAACAACATATGGCTCATGACTGCTCTTTAAGAAATTAATATTCTGATAAAGGGCATCGGCTGTCCCTTGATACCACATACTATTATCTGGCGTAATCGTTGGCGTGAATACAAAAAGTCCTCCTTGCTTACGACCAAAATCCCACCATTTAGAGGAACTTAAATGCTCATTTAAAGATCTTGAATTATATTGTGTAAAAACTGCAACTTTTTGAATATGAGAGTTACTCATATTACTCAGTGCAAAATCAATACTTCTATAAGAACCACCTACTGGCATTGCGGCAATCGCTCTTTTTGCAGACAGTTCTTCCATTTTATTGCTGTTTCCTCCAGCTAAAATAATCCCTATCGCTCTCATACCATTTCACCTGCCTTTATCAATGTTTCACCGCTGTCCAATTTATTGTCTTTATAATCGTCTGGAATCGTAATTCCAGAAATAGCAGTGTTCTTTCCAATCATAACATTTGCAGGTATGTAACTTCCTTCTCCAATCGTCACAAGACCATAAGAATAAATATGAGGAGCTACTTTATTCTCAGCCTCATCAAAAGCTCCCAGTGTCACTCCATCACTGATTTCGCAATCTTCTGCAATAATAGAACGATTGATTGTTACGTATTTCCCTATTCTTGTATCGTTCATAATAATCGAATCTCGCACAACGCTTCCTTCTTCGACTATAACACCAGAACCAATAACCGAATTATGTACTTCTCCATAAATTTCAGAGCCTTCTCCAATAATGCTTCTCTCTACTCTACTTCCACTGGCAATATACTGTGCTGGAAGTGTATCACTTTTCGTATAAATCTTCCAAAACGTCTCATAGAGGTTAAATTCTGGAATAATATCAATCAGTTCCATATTGGATTCCCAATAAGAACCAAGAGTTCCTACATCTTTCCAATAACCTTGGAATGGATATGCAACAATTTTATTACCATTTTCGTGACAATATGGAATAATATGTTTTCCAAAGTCACATCCTGGCTGTTCAGAGAGGGTGATTAATGCTTCTTTTAATACTTCCCAGTTAAAAATATAAATTCCCATAGACGCTTTATTGCTTCTTGGATGCTCTGGCTTTTCTTCAAATTCCTTAATTGTTCCCTGCTCATCTGTAATAACAACACCGAAACGACTTGCTTCTTCCATTGGAACTTCAATGGTAGCAATTGTTACGGCTGCCTTTGTTGCTTTATGGTGATCTAACATCATTTCATAGTCCATTTTATAGATGTGATCGCCTGAAAGAATTAAAACATAATCTGGATTATAATACTGCATATACTCTAAGTTCTGATAAATAGCATTGGCTGTTCCTGTGTACCACTCACTATTTCCCTTCTTTTCATATGGTGGAAGAACAGTAACACCACCAATATTTCTATCGAGATCCCAAGGAATCCCGATTCCAATATGTTGGTTTAATCTAAGTGGACGATACTGAGTTAAAACCCCAACTGTATCAATTCCCGAATTGATACAATTACTCAGTGGAAAATCAATAATTTTATACTTCCCTCCAAAAGCCACCGCTGGCTTTGCAAGTTTTGCGGTTAATACTCCAAGCCGACTCCCCTGTCCGCCAGCTAGGAGCATTGCTATCATCTCTTTCTTAATCATAGTACCACCTCTCTAAATTATGTCACATAAACTGTATAAAGATATTATAACACTGTTAATAGTAATTGTGAACAATATTTTTTATTTTTACAATTGTTTTTCGTCATTTTTCAACTTTTCTAGATAATGTTAAAGTATTTGTTGTGTTTTCGCTATTTCTTCATACGAAAATCTGACAGAGAAAATATGAATTTCTTCCCTATTGCGAGTTAAAACTAATTGATATATAATAGAGAAAGTAAATTTTTATACATATTTAATATCAAAGATTGGAAGGATAATTATGTTCAAAATCAATTTTAACGAACCAATTCATATCCATTTTATCGGCATTGGCGGTATCAGTATGAGCGGTCTTGCCGAAATTTTATTAAAAGAGAACTTTACAGTTTCAGGCTCTGATCGTTCTTCGTCTACTATGACGGATCATCTTATACAATGTGGTGCTAAAGTAACAATCGGACAACGAGCTGAAAATATTACGAATGATATCGACCTTGTCGTTTATACTGCTGCCATTCATCCTGATAATGAAGAGTTTCAAGCAGTTGTAGAGAAAAAGATTCCTATGATGACAAGAGCCTGTCTTTTAGGTCAAATGATGAAAAACTATAAAACACCAATTGCGGTATCAGGAACTCACGGAAAAACAACAACCACTTCTATGATCTCTGAAGTCCTAATGAAGGCAGAGCTCGATCCAACGATTTCTGTTGGCGGAATTTTAGATTCTATTGGTGGCAATATTCGTGTTGGTAACTCTCCTGTTTTTATTACAGAGGCTTGTGAATATACCAATAGTTTCTTAGAGTTTTTCCCAACGATTAGCGTTATCTTAAATGTTGAAGAGGATCATATGGACTTTTTCCACAACATTGAAGAAATCCGCACTTCTTTCCATGAATTCGCTAAAAAACTCCCTGATAATGGACTTTTAGTTGTTAATGGAGATATGGAAGGATTAGGGGATATTACAAACAATCTCCCTTGCCGTATTAAAACATTTGGATTAGAAAAACCTTGTAACTATACTGCAAGCAATATTCAGTACAACCTTCTTGGAAATGGAAGTTATGACCTCGTTATCGATGGCACTCCTTCCTTCCACGTAGAACTTAGTGTTCCAGGGGCTCATAATATTTTAAACTCTCTTTCCGCCATTGCAGTAGCCTTAGAGCTTAAAATTCCATCGGACAAAATACAGGCTGGACTTCTTGCCTTTGGTGGAACAAAACGCCGTTTTGAATACAAAGGAAAAGTAAACGACATTACGATTATCGATGACTACGCTCATCATCCAACAGAGATTAAAGCAACGTTAACTTCTGCTAAAAACTATCCTCATCATGAACTTTGGTGTGTATTCCAACCTCATACTTATACGAGAACAAAAGCATTTTTACATGATTTTGCAGATGCTTTAAGCTATGCCGATCATATTCTCCTCTTAGATATCTATGCTGCTCGTGAAAAAAATACTGGGGAAGTATCTTCAAACGATATTCTTCGTATCTTAAAAGAGGAATATCATGCTGATGTTTATTATGAATCAGACTTTACAAAGGCAGAGCAATTTTTATTATCCCACTGTCAAAAAGAAGATCTTCTTATTACAATGGGAGCTGGGAATGTTGTTGAAATCGGAGAAAATATCTTAAAAAATAATTAATTTGAAAAGTTATCCACACTATCCACAGGTTTATACACAATTTTTGTGAAAACAACCTGTGGATTTTTTTGTTTATAACCATGGCCTTGTCCACATATTATAAAATGCGTAAAAACCGCTTATTTACGCCATTTTTCACCACCATAAAAATTTAATCCACAAAGTTATCCACTTATCCACAATTTCGAAAAAAACAAAATAAAACAAATAAAACCATATCTCCTTCATTTATTCAGATCCATTTGTTTATTATTCACTTTTTTTCCCATTTTCTCCCCATTTTTCTTGTTCCTTCTCCTCTTTCATTTCCATAAAACCTATGTTATAGTCTATCTTAGATTATAAAAAGAAAGGATCATTGCTTTGAGTGATATTATTTTAATGAATCATACATGCAGTTCTATGACTGTCATTTCCAATCAATTTATTGATATGTACTTTCCAATTGCTCCTAGTGAGGCGATAAAAATTTATTTACTGCTTCTTCGCTATGCAGGCGCTTCCCAGAGCATTACATTAGATATGCTTTCCAAAAAAGCAAATGAAACAGAGGAAACCGTCTATTCTTCCTTAAGTTACTGGGAACAATGTGGATTACTTCATCTTACAAAAGATCAGGGACAGCGGATTTTAAGCATGCAATTACTTCCTCTTTCACAACAACCATCTCCGTCCCCAAAATCTTCTTTATCACAACAACAAAAAGAAGAATCCACTTCTAATATTTTTTCTCATTCCCTACCAGAAAAACGTTCGGTTGCACCAGCACAAATGGAACATCATCCATCATCACAGGCTTTAAGCCAGCTTGTTTTTGTAACCGAAACTTATTTTGGACGCCCTCTTACTCATACCGACACGAATACTCTTTTTTACATTTATGACTCCTTGAAATTTTCATATGAACTTCTTGAATATCTCATTGAATATTGTGCAGAGATCGATAAAAAAAATCTTCGTTATTTAGAAAAAGTAGCTATCGCTTGGTATGAATCTGGAATCACTACAGTAGAACAGGCGAAAGCTTCTACAAAAAACTATAATAAAACTTATAATTCCATTATGAAGTCTTTCGGGCTTTCTGGACGCAATTTCGGTCGGGTAGAAATGGATTTTATTGATAAATGGACAAATAACTATGGATTCCCACTTTCCATCATTTTAGAAGCCTGTGATCGCACGTTAAAAGCCATTCATCAGCCAAGTTTTCAATATGCGGATCGAATCTTAAGCGATTGGCATAAATCTGGCGCAAAAACAATGGAGGAAATTACAAAACTAGACTCGGTTCACAATTCTACAAAAAAACAAGAAAGGAAAACGACTACAGTTCAAAAAACTTCTGCTCCTAATAAATTCCATAATTTTGAACAGCGTTCCTATGACTATCAAGCCCTTGAACAGCGTTTTATTAACAAAATTAACGGAATTAATATGGATAAAAAATAATCCAAAGGAACAGACACGATAGAAAGGATGTATTATGGCACTTTCAAAAACTCAATATGATACTTTAATGCAAAAATACGAAGAGAAACGTCGAAACAACCAATTATTAGAAGAACATCGTTATCACGAAATATGTGAGGCCATTCCAGAGTTCTATGAGCTCGATCAACAAATCGCCCATAATTCTATCCAGAAAGGAAAGGCTCTTCTTATGGGTAGCTCTCCCGCTATTTTAGAGGAGCTAAAACGTTCTAACATGGAACTTTCCATGAGAAAAATCGAACTTCTCGTAGAATATGGATATCCAAAAGATTATTTAGAACCTATTTATGAATGTCCTTCTTGTAAAGATACAGGATATATCGGTCAGGAAAAATGCCATTGTTTAAAAAAAGAGATTATAAAACTTCTCTATTCTCAATCTGGCATTACAAAACAATTAGAAGAAGAGAATTTCTCCACTTTCCGTTACGACTACTATAGTTCTAACTTAATTGGTGATAAGCCACTTTCTCCAAGAGAAAATATTTCTTCCATTATAGAGCTTTGCAAGAATTTTATCGATCATTTTCCAGAGAAGCATGATAATTTTCTCCTTCAAGGAAATGCTGGTGTTGGAAAAACCTTCCTTTCTAACTGTATTGCAAAAGCAATTTTGGACAAACAGTGTTCGGTTATTTACTTGACCTCCTTTCAACTGTTTGATATTTTAGAAAAACATCGTTTTCAGAAAAAATATGAAGAAGATAATACTTCTCCTAATATTGAATTTCATTATTTATTCGAATGTGATCTTTTAATTATCGATGATCTTGGAACCGAAATGAACAATTCCTTTGTTTCTTCCCAGCTCTTTCTCTGTATCAACGAAAGACTATTGAAGAAAAAATCAACGATCATCTCTACGAACTTATCCCTTGCCCAATTAAAAGAAGCATATACCGAACGAGTCGTCTCTCGATTCATTGAACATTATCACATTTGTAATATTTATGGAGAAGACATTCGCCTTTTAAAGGCTTTCCGTAATTAAAATGATGAGAAACACGTTTTCCAAGTTTCTCATGTTGGAGCAAGCGATAAACTGCGATGGATTTACGTGTAACTGTAAAATTTTTCAAGATATTTCTTAGGAAAATTTCCCATAGACTTGACGATCAACACAATCTAATGATATAAAAGAATTGAAACGATAAAAACTGACACAAATACGGAGGAAATTTATAAATGATGCCAGATGATATTACATTTGAAACCATACCAGTAGGAAGACTCGGCGTAATCGCTATGGAAGGCTGTCGAGAAATAGGTAGCAAAGTAGACGCATATCTCACACAATGGCGTAAAGAACGTGAAAACAATCATGAAGGAAACTTAGCATTTCGTGAATATTTAAAAGACAGCTATTTAGTTAACGCTGTTTGCCCAAGATTTGGTTCTGGAGAAGCAAAAGCAGTTTTAAAAGAATCTGTTCGTGGTTCTGATATTTACATCTTAGTTGACGTATTAAATCACAGCATTGAATACTCATTAAGTGGATATAAATGTAAAATGTCACCAGATGATCACTTCGCTGATTTAAAGAGAATCATTGGTGCTTGTGGAAATAAACCTCACCAAGTAACTGTTATTATGCCTTTCTTATATGAAGGACGTCAGCATAAGAGAAGCAGTCGTGAATCTTTAGACTGTGCTATGATGTTACAGGAATTAGTAAACTATGGTGTTGATAACATTATCACTTTCGATGCTCATGACCCTCGCGTTCAGAACGCAATTCCTCAACATGGTTTTGAAAATGTAAAACCTACTTATCAGTTCGTAAAAGCACTTCTTCGTTCTACAAACGATCTGGAAATCGATAGCGAACATATGATGGTAATCAGCCCTGATGAAGGTGCTATGCAAAGAGCTATCTATCTTGGTAGCGTACTTGGCGTTGATGTTGGAACATTCTACAAACGCCGTGATTACACAAAGATTATCGATGGACGTAACCCTATTGTTGCTCATGAATTCTTAGGGGATTCTGTAGAAGGAAAAGATGTTTTAGTTATCGACGATATGATCTCTTCTGGAGAAAGTATGATTGATGTAGCCAAAGAATTAAAGAGAAGAAAAGCAAAACGTGTATTCTGTCTCTCTACATTTGGTTTATTCACAAATGGACTTAAAAACTTCGATAAATGTTATGAAGATGGTATCATTACAAAAGTTATTACAACAGATTTAACTTATCAAACACCAGAACTTTTAAACCGTGCTTGGTATGAAAGTGCTGGCATGAGCAAATATATCGCTCATCTTATTGATACATTAAACCACGATAGTTCTATCTCTGATCTATTAGATCCAACAGAACGTATCAGTAAACGTCTTGAAGAATACCGCTTAACAAAGACAATCGTTGAAAAATAAGAAGAAAAACAAGAAAAAGGAAGTTCAATTTGAACTTCCTTTTTCTTATTTTAAATTCTCATAGTTGAAAATCGCTATTATTCTTCTCCCTCATCAACCGCTCCATTATCAGCGTTTACACCATTATCATTATTTCCATCATCTGGTATCGGTTCTGTATCTGGTTCTTGTTCCGTTGGAGCCTCTGTTGCTGGAGCTTCCGTCGTTGGAGCTTCCGTCGTCGGAGCTTCTGTCGTTGGAGCCTCTGTTGTTGGCTCTTCTGTCGTCTCTTCCGTTGTCACCTCAGTTGTAACTTCTGTTGTCTCTTCTGTTGTAACCTCTGTTGTTTCTTCCGTTGTTTCTTCCGTTGTTGCCTCTGTTTCTTCCTCTGTATCATAAGTGCTTACCATATCTTTTGATCCAGTGGATACATAAGGCTCAAATGTTCTTCTTTCTAATCCCTCATGAATTTGACTCATATATTGTTTCCAAATTCTAGCTGGATAAGAAGATCCCCAAAGATCTGGAATAGAACGAGGCTGATCATATCCTACCCAAACAGCAGTTGTATAGTATGGGGTATAACCACAGAACCAACCATCTTTATTATCATTGGTTGTTCCTGTTTTACCAGCACTATCCATATTGCTAATTCCACCAATAGAAGCTGCGGTACCACCGCTTTCAAAGACACCTTTTAATACATCGGTCATCATACGAGCGGCATTTCCAGAATAGATTAACTTATTTTCCACCTTATCATCAACGATAACGTTTCCTTTTGAGTCTTTAATTGTTACAATACAAGTTGGCTCTCGATAAACACCATCATTTTCTAGTGTTGCAAATCCAGATGCCATTTCTAAAACACTAGCACCTGTGTTAAAACCACCTAACGCAGTTGACATATTATGGAAATCTTCCTCTGCTAGCTTAGAAAATTGCATTTCTTTTAAGTAGTTCATACCGACTTCTGGAGTTAACTCTTCATAAATTCTCCATGCTACAACGTTTCTAGAACGGGCAACGGCCTCTCGAAGTGAAATTCTTCCAGAATAAACATCTCCCGTATTCTTTGGTCCACCTTCAATCGGACTATCATTTACAATAGAATCTGGATTATAGCCTAATTTTTCAAACGCTGGTGTATAAACAACTAAAGGTTTAATTGTACTACCAGGCTGTCTAAAACTTTGGAACGCACGGTTTAATGTATATCCATTTACATCTTCTTGTTCACGTCCACCAACAATGGCTACCACTCTTCCTGTTTCATTATCAATGGAAACTGCAGAACTTTGCATTGCATAAATACCATCATCATTTGTCTCTGTGAACTGAGCAAGTCCGTCATTTACTGCTTGCTGTAATTGTTCTTGTTTTTCCAAATCGATGGACGTATAAATACGGTAACCAGCTGTTTTTAATTGTTTCTGATGTTGTGCATAAGACTCATTGTATTGCTCTGTATATTTTTCTTTTTCCTCTGAATTTTTAAAGGAATATTTGAATTTAAATCCATCCTCTTTCATCAGAGCTTTAATTGCACTATCATATACAAAAGTTTCTACATAGTTGTTAATATCTGTCGTCTTATTTTTAATTTTTATCTCTTCATTAATCGCTTCTTGATACTGTTCTTCTGTGATCTTACCATCATCACGCATATTTTTTAAAATACGATCACGACGTTTTAATGTGTTCTCCAATTTTTCTCTTGGATTATATAAGTTTGGACTATTTGGAATCGCACAAAGTGTAGCAATCTGTGACAATGATAGCTTGTTCACATCTTTTCCAAAGTATCCCTTACTAGCTGCTTGAATTCCATAATATCCATTCATGAAATAAATATTGTTTAAATAAAATTCCATGATTTGATCTTTGCTATATTTTTTCTCCATGTCAAGCGATAAGAAAATCTCCTCTACTTTACGCTCCCATGAATATTTTGTCGTTAAAAACACATTACGACTAAGCTGTTGGGTAATGGTACTTCCACCACCATAAGACTTATTAAAGATAACACCAACTCCTGCACGCATAATGGCTTTTAAATCAATTCCATTATGTTCATAGAACTTCTTATCCTCAATAGAAATCATTGCATCAATTGCATATTGTGGAATATCTTCATACTCTAGATAGTATACTTCTTTTTCATTTTTAATCTTCTTCATGAGCTTGTTATCACTATCATAAACAAGACTTGTCTCAGATGCCTTAAATGTCTCTGGCGTAGATTCTGCCACAAGCTGTTTTGCATCCTTATACATAGCGACAACCGCTGTTCCATACTTCATGTAAAGTAATCCCATAATCGCTAAAAATGCAACAAGAAGAATCCCTAACTGAATACGAATAATTCTTCCAAACAGTGTCTTTTTCTTCTTTTTCTTCGAGTGTTTTTTGGTTTTCGCCTTGGTTCTTGGTTTTGTCTTTGTCTTCGTCGAACTAGGCGTTGATTTTCTTTTTTTCTGGTCTGCCATTCTTTCACCTCATTGTCTTTTTACAGTTCCAAATAGGAAAACTCTGTTCGCTGATTTATAAGTATATCTCGAATTCGTTTATCACATGTAAATACAAATATTTGTGGATAATCGTATTTCGAGAGAAAATCCAATGTCCTTCCCAGTCTTTCTTCATCAAAACTGCCAAAACTATCGTCTATTAGAATCGGAAGGGGTTCCCCTTTCATAAAGAGCTTCGCTGCAGCCATTCGAATAGCGAAATAAATTTGTTCCACTGTTCCTAAACTTAAAGATTCCATTCCTACGAAACCTCCATCACTCTCCACTAAAATCCCCATCTGCTCATCGATCATAACTCTTTCATAACGATGATCGGTAATGGCTGTCATTATGTTTGATACTTCTTCACTAAAAGAATTACCAAATTCATCATAAATTTTGGATGATAATTTTTTTAGAATCGAAATTGCAAGATCGGCAGAATGATTTTTACCTTCTAATCTCTTCTGCTCTTCTTTTATGTTTTGATACTCTACTTCCAAATGTCGTTTCTTCTCTTCTTTTTCTAGAAGATAACGCTGTTTCATATGATTCTCAAAAAGCTTCTGATCAATCTCCATTCTCATAGCACTATAATCCACTTGTTGTTCTATGATGGACTCGTCATTCACTTCTTCTGCCAGCACTTTTTCTTCTATTTCTTTTAACCCTAGATCGATATTGAAAGCAAGTTCCTCATTTTCACTCTCTAATTGTACCATACTTCCGTTATGACGCAAGTTTTTCCGTTCTTTCTTTTTTTGGTAAATGGTGAAAAAGAACGCAAAACCACCCAAAATCCAAATAATAATCGAAGGAAGATACCACTCTTTTAACAATCCAAAAAGTCCAGCAATAAAGCAAATGCCAAATATCCCTGAACTATTTAATCCATTTCCTATCTGCTCTTCTTCTTGTAACTTTGCCTGTAGACGCAGTTCTTCTTGTTTTCGCTGTTCTTCTAAACGCTTCTTTTCCTCTAAAAACTTTTTATATTGTAATTCCCATTGTTCTTTTTTTGCCTTTGCCTCTTTTTCATAGAGTTCCATAACACGCTGTTCCACTTTGCGCTCTTGCTCTCTTTGACGGCTTTGTAATGCCTCTTTATAACGAGCCTCTTCTAAGTCCAATTGCTTGATCTGTTCTTCTAATCTTTTCTCTTCTTCTAAAAGTTCTTTCTTTTGCTCTGGTAACGACTCATATTCCATCAATGTTGTTCGAATCTGATTGAGCTCCTCTTCCATCTTTTTCGAACTATTTTTTCTCTTCTCTCCTTGTAAATATCGAATAGCTTCTAAAGCATCAAATTTTGCACTTCCTGTCCCTGCAATTCGATTCGTATACCGATTTAATTCTTCTTTTAAATAAGTCCCTGTCTTTAGATGATTGGGCGTCATAAATAACGTCTCCATATATTGCTCTTTATTCATAAAAGAAAGAGTTGTAAACAATTCCTTTTCGATTGGAAGCTCTCTTCCTGTCTCTTTTTCATATAAATGGAGTTCTCTTTTTTCTCTCCGAAAAATTCGTTGAAGACGATATTCTTTCCCATTCACTTCAAAATCCATAATGCCACCATACCGCCCTCCATAACGAGGATAATAGCGAGTATAGCTATCGGTCTTTGCCCCTTTTCCACGGAGCCTCTCAACGTCATAAAGCATGGCAAGCAAAAACTGCTGACAAGTAGTTTTTCCCGCCTCATTGGCTCCATAGACTAAATTAATACCTGAATCGAACTCAAAGGCGGTTCTATGAAATTTTCCAAACCCTTCGATTATAATTTTACGAATAATCATAGTGTCTCCTATCTCTCTTTATTTCACCTTCGTATGAAGCAATGCTTCAATTCCCATTGTCATCGCTTCTTCTTTATAGGGATCCGAAAGAGATCGTATCTCTTCAATAAACATTCCAAGAATATTTTCCTTATTCTCTTCATAAAGCTCGTTTTCATCATAATCTTTCATCGTCTCATCTAAAATATCAATAATATAATATTTTTTTTCTAACGCCTCAAAAGAAAATTTCTTAGAAAGGGATGTATATCCTGTCATATGAATCTCATAGAAGTTCTGACGTCCTCGCTCTATCATCTCATCTTCAATACGACCTGTCAAATCAAATAACGTCTCATCTTCTTCCACTTCAACCTCAATTACTTCATAACTTCTCTTAGCTGCTGGCACAAAAGTCATTCTTTGTCCTTCTTCTGAAATATCCACAAGGTAATATCCATGTTCCCCTTTTTCGGTTCGATCAAGGGGCTCTAACGATCCAGAATATCCCATAAAGTCTTCTACAATCTGCTCTTGTTTATGAATATGCCCAAGAGCAATATAATCAAACCCTAGCCACTTTAAATTCTCATAATCAATCGGAATATGAGTTTCATCTCCTCCATGGGCTAATAAAATGTGATATCCCTCGCCCTTTACTGGCTCTATTCTATCATATAAAGACTCTCTTATTTCTTTTTGATGATAGCTAAATCCCCAAAAGGTAGTATTCAGTGATTCCACATAATGAGATTGTAATGTCTTGCTTTTTAGAAAAATAACATTTTCTGCAAACTCAAACCGCTCATAAGAACCATTTTCTTCTACAAAATCATGATTCCCTGCAATTAATACAATCGTAATAGGACTTAACTTTTTAAACCTAGCATTTAATTCTTTCAGTTCCTCCATCATAGGAGGGTGATCATAGAGATCTCCCGCAATTAAAATACAATCTACCTTTTCTTTTTTTGCTTGAATTAGTACTTGGTCAAAAGTATCTTGAATTTCTTGTTTTCGAATAGACCCAATTCCTTCTCGTTCTTCTGGCATGCGATTCAAATGCACATCTGCCATGTGTATCAACTTCATGCTTATTCCTCCATATAGATAGACCGAAGGGCTGATCACTATCAGCCCTTCTTCTTTTTCTTTATTTACATAAAAACAACCATTCCACTAACAAACGATGCGAAAATCGTAAAACGTGCTTTTCATCGTTTATTGCTTGATATAACTATAGAAAATCTTATCCGCAAGTATTTCTTCCACTTGGCTTCTTGATTCTTTTATTACCATTCCCTTCACTGGATCCGTATAACGAATATCCGTGCTATTATAACTTGTAATTAAAATATAATAGTCTTCTTTTACTCTTGCTACAACAGGCGCTCCTTTTCCTACATAATAAAGCGCTTGGCTTAACGTAGCTCCTGACAAGTTCACACTTCTCTTACCGAGATACTGATTTAACATCGTATCCATAGACGCATCGGCAAGAACTAAATCCGTATAGCTTGCCTGAATGTTTTCATACTGAAGAATCATTGCCATACAAGCATTTTTAGAATCTTTTACATCTCTTGCTACAATCGTATCCACTTCTGGTGCAAATCCAGCATATAATGGTGTCTCTCCTGATTGCCATATATACTGTTGTCCGCTTCCTAACACATCTCCGCCTTTTTCAGCAGCCATTTGGATCGCATCTCCAGCTTTTGAATATCCGTTTAACAGCTGTCCATTGAGCGATACATAATATTTGCTCACAGCCGATTTTCTTGATGCAATTGTCACGGTTCTATAATCATCAAAGATCACTTCTCTTGTTGTCATGATTTGTGGTGGCGTTGTAATATAAATATGATTTGGGAAAACTAAATAAAGTTGATTATAACGATCGGCACTATAGGATAAAGAAAATAAAAGTCCGCTGTCTTCTGCTTCTTCTTTTCGGATCATAATATCAGAATCCGTTTCCACATAATCATTTCCAGATTTTTTCACTCGTGTAAGCTCTAATGCCTGTCCATCTATTTCGGCTTGGCTCACATAAATACCATCTTTTTTATATGTGGTGCTTTGCTTCATCTTAGAATCGCACATTTTAATCACATACATTGGGAAAATGGCTTCATCATTATCCTTATCTTTTATATCACTATATTTTGCAATTCCATAGAGAAGATTATTTCCAACAAATCCAATATTTTGCAATCGTTCTCCTTTTTTTGCTTGAATTGCAGAACGTTTTCCTGTATCTAAGTTCCAAACAACAATTTTTGTATTTTTCACAGGTTTTATATTATCTTGAATTGCCAAAAGAGTGCCATCTTTACTAGAAACTGCGCTTGTTGTTGTTACATTTTTAGCGATAACCGTTTCTTCTTTTGTGTTGCAATCAATCCTATGAATTTGACCGTCCATTAAGAAGAAAAATTGCTGTTTCTCATTATAATAAAGTACCTGTTCCACTTCATCTTTTAAAGAGCTATAAGTGGATTTTGATGGCACATATAAAAGCTCTTCAATGGTTGTTTCATTGGGATCAAATTCATATAGTGCAATTCCACAAGTTCCCTCATGGCGTCCACGGTTCATATAGCCATAAACTGCAAAATAAATCGTTCCATCTTCTTCCATACGAATGATTTTTATATTATGTTGATTATAATCATTTCTAGCTTCGATTGCATTGTCTTGTCGGAAACTAAATACCTTTGTCATACTCACGGATTTATAGTCATAATACCAAAGCTGACGTTCTCTCACCACTGCCATTTTCTTTAAATCAGAACTTGTGGCTAGTTGGATATCCTGATTTGAGGCAATTCCTAATTTAAACGCATTTTTTGCACTATCGATTAATTTTGGATTTAAGTATTCTTCTTGATGGCGTTCAAAATCAAGTAAATACATACGCTCTTCCCCATACTTAATCCGATAATATTCTGTTACATAAAAATATTCTTTTTGCTTTTTACTATTTTCTGCTGAAAGTACATAATAGGTCTCAAGGGAAATCGTATCATCTCCTAACTCCTGAATACTAATTTGCATCTTTCCCTCTTGTTTTGGTTTCAAGTTAGCAAATGTCAAACTTTCCATACTTGAATGAATATTAACAGAAGTCAGTGAGTTATTGGACACATCTTCTCTTGGCTCCATATAAACTTTAAGCTCTTCATTTGCTTTCTCGGTCTCAAAAGTTGTGTCATGGAAATAGTTCACAAAATCCAAATACTCTTTTAAGTGAAATTCTTCTTGATAGCGCACTCTTGTATAATAATTCGTGGCAACACCACCATCTGGTTTTAAAGTTAACTTTAATGTATAGTCCTTTTTCTCTGTCAATACTTTCTTCCAATTGATCTTAGCGATAACACCACCAGATGCTTTTGTAAGTTTTTTAATCGTTCCTTTTTCAATCACTTCATTTCCACTCACATTTAAAAGTTCATACTGAAGAGAAGTGATGGTATTATCGTACTCTTTGATATAAACAGATAACTGTTTATTATTCTCCACAGGCGTCAATGTATCTTTTAACATACTCTCATCCATTTCGCCTGTATACCCATGCATCTCATTAATATATTGATCTTCACTTTGGATATAGAGAACTGGCAATGTGGCTTGATTCATTTCCGCTGACATCTCTGTCTTTCCTGCAGTTGATAGATGATTAAAATAAAATAGTCCTCCTAAAAAAGCGATTAAAAAAACAATCACTCTAGCGATTACTTGTTTTATCATAGTATCGTTCCATCCTTCCAAAGGCGTTCTAACGTCGGTTCCACTGATAAGAAATCTCTTAATCTTTCGTACTCTGCACGATTATTTGCTTTCTTTCCTGTTTTTACTGCTCGAATCAATAGATTTTTTGGCGTATGCTCCATATCGATAAATTCTAAAATCTGTGTGCGATATCCTGCCATTTCAAGGAGCTGAGCACGAAGCCCATCGGTAGCAATGGCACAAAAACGCTCTCTCAATAATCCATACTGCATAATTGGCTCTAACAGCTCACTATGCATCTGCCCATTTAATTCATGTTGACAACATGGAACAGACAAAATAACAGAAGCGCCCCAGCGAACGGCTTTATCAATGGCATAATCCGTTGCTGTATCACAGGCATGGAGTGTCACAACCATATCCACATGAGAAACTCCTTCAAAAGATTCAATATTCCCTTGGTAAAAATTTAATTTCTCATATCCATAGCGTTCCTTCAATTGATTACAATACGCAATGACATCTTCTTTTAAATCCAATCCTATGATTCGAATATCATATTCTTTCATCACTTTTAAATAGTGATACATAGCAAATGTCAAATAAGATTTTCCACAACCAAAATCAATAATCGTAACCTCTCTATCTTTTGGAAGATGAGGTAAAATATCTTCAATAAACTCTAAAAATCGGTTGATCTGTTTGAATTTATCATACTTTGCATGGACAATTTTCCCCTCTTTTGTCATAACTCCAAGATCTACAAGAAAATCAATCGGTTTTCCACTTTCAATAATATATTCTTTCTTGCGATTATGCTCTAATGGTTGCTTTCTTTCATTACATTCGTTCTTTACCTTAATAGTAGCCTTTCCCTTCTTGCTCACAAGGGCATGAATCGTATGGGTGGCACTCGTAAGCTCTAGTTGCTTAAATTGTTCTCTTAACCAAGTCTCAATCTTAGGAAGCAACTGCTCTGCTGTATAATTCGTATGAATTTCTTTTTTATCTACGGTTTCTGATGCTTGAAAATATAGCTCGTCCTTAATTAATACAGGACGGATTTTCACCTTTTTTACCGCATCTTTTTTTCTTTGATTGCTAATAATAATCTGATTTAAATTACGATTTAATTCTTCTCTTATTACATTTTTTAATTGTTCCATTTTATCTCCATTTTTTATATTGCAATTACATTTATTCTATCAAGTATTTCTATTATATAATTATTGGATCTAGAATGATATCATAGAAAATTCCCAATAACTCCTATTCTCTTTATAAACGTGAGAAACACAAAAACTGTGTTTCTCATCATTTTCTTTCTAATTCTAATACTTCTAATACTTTTTGTCTATTTTACTGCTTTCTTCCTCATTTAACAAGTACAAAAAAGCTGATTTCTTCTTTGACATCTCATTCTTCTTCGATGCATTTCATCGCATAACATAACTAAAAGCATTTCTTTTTCCATACGCTCTTCCATTTCTTTGCTTGTCATGGAAGATTCTGCAATTAAGTAAGTTTCATTTCTATTCGGATCCATTTTACCAACTTTTTGGCTCTCTTCATAGATTTTCTCGACCATTCGATAAATTGTCTCCTTATCTGGGTATTCTGCCATCATACAACTATCGTTATACTCAAGCTGATCGCATTGGTCACACAGCGCTTCTACCATTCTTCTAGCTCGCTCTGGATAGCAAGAGCGGAAATAGCGCATATCCTTCTCACATTTTCTCTCATCTTCTACTAAATTTTCAGGATTTTCTCGATAACTTCCACATAATTCACCAAATTGATACATGGCATACTCCTTTTGCATCTTCTATCTCTTGTTGTATTATATGTTAAAATCCCCATTTGGTGAAAGGATGAAAGGGTAAGAAATGCTCTTTTTTTCCAACATTAATCTCTTTCATAAACACGTCTTGCATGTTCTTTTAACCACTCTGCCTCTTTTTGATACCCAATTTTTTCCAACTTTTCTGCACAAGTAATACACGCATGAGCATAATAGCCACCACGCATCACGTTATCCGAATCAAAATATTGTTTCGCTTTTTGAAGATGGAACTGCATCTTCTCTTCCTTACCTGCTTGATGATAGACAAAAACTAAATTCATATGAGTGAGTGCCAGTTCGATCTCCCCTCTTTTCAGACGCTCCATAATGACAATTGCTTTATTAAAACATTGTTCCGCCTCTTCAAATCTTCCGACCTCTTCACAAGCCACACCCATATGGTTATAAAATGATGCAAAACGATAATCGTTTTCATGAAACTGCTCTTTATAAATTTCATATGCTTCTTCATAAAGCTCTACAGCTCTTTTTGCATCCCCAAAATCTCTGATAGCTTTTCCTGCATTCACAAGGGTATTGGCATACAAAAGAACTTTCTCTTCCTTCTTTTCTTTCCCAACTGCAATGGCATTTAAAATCGCTTCTTCCCCAAGCTCTTTTTTATTTCTAAGACGATAAAAATCAATCTGCTGATTTAAAAATTGAAGTTGTGCATTCCAGTCCTCTTGTTCTTTTGCCTCTTCTAATTTACAAACAAGCAATCTCTCTGCCTCTTCAAACTGTTCTTGTTCTATTAATTCCCTAAAATCTCTTAATGGTCTTTGTACTTCCATATGGTCTCCCTTATCTAACTTAAAATTAAATTCTTTTTTATTCTCTATAACAAAATTTCTTTCTAATGTTACTATAAGTTTTATTATAACATGAAACTATAAGAGAATTGAACCTTTTTAAATGGAACCTTATTATAAAAGTGAAAAAAGGCTCTCTTCTATTAGACATGGACTAGACTTTCCATGAAAAACAGTGCTATGATATTTCATATAAAAAATTTTAAAGGAGATTTTGTTATGGAAAAAATTACAAGTTTTACAATTGATCATATTAAACTAGAACCAGGTGTCTATGTATCTAGAAAAGATCCTGTAGGAAATGGCATGATTACCACTTTTGATTTAAGAATGACTGCTCCAAACCGTGAACCTGTTATGAATACAGCAGAAATGCATACAATTGAGCATCTTGGGGCAACTTATTTAAGAAATCATGCGGATTGGGGAACAAAAACAATTTATTTTGGACCAATGGGATGTCGTACTGGTTTCTATCTTCTCTTAGCAGGAGATTTAGAGTCAAAAGAAATTGTATCTCTCGTTACAGGAATGTTTGAATTCATCAGAGATTTCAAAGGAGAAGTTCCAGGTGCTGCTGCAAAAGATTGTGGCAACTATTTGGATATGAACCTTCCTATGGCAAATTGGCTTGCAAAAAGATATTTAGAAAATACACTCTATCCTATTGATGAAGCACATCTTGTCTATCCAGAATAAAAGAATAAAGAGAAGATATGAGTGAGAAAGGAGGGTGCAAAATGGCACTTAGCATTCGTTTTATAACCGATTATGTATGCCCTTATTGTGTGGCGGCAAAAAAGCCATTATTAGAGGCGATAGAGGAAATAAAAGCAACAAGTCATGAAGAAATTGAAATTCTTTGGCATCCAATGGAATTGACAGAGGAACCTGCTCCTCGAATCGATACGTATCATGATGAAGAGCGGAAACAACGTTGGGCAAAGACATTAGTCCCTATTTGTAAAGAACTTGGCATTGAAATGAAATTACCTCCTCATGTAATTCCAAGACCTTATACACGTCTTGCATGGGAGGGATTTTACTTTGCAAAAGAACATGGCGCTGGTGATGCTTACTCTAACCGATTATATGAAGCCTATTTTATGGATGAGTTAGACATTGGCGATCCAAATGTCCTTATTTCACTAGCAAAAGAATTAGGTCTTGATACCCATCAGTTTGAACAAGCATTAGTCAATGGTATTTATACTGCCACTGTAAAAGAAAATGTTCGCCATGCAAAAGAAACACTAAAAGTGACTTCTGTACCAACTATTTATATTGGCGAACAAAAAATCGATGGTGCTATTTATTCCAAAGAAGAATTTAAGAAGTTAATTCTAAAAGCATTAGAAGAAAACAAAGAAGAAGTTCTTGAAGATATCCATGGTATGTGCTGTGGAATTGATGGATGCCATTAGAAGTTATTTACTATTTCATTTATTTAATAAAACATAAATGGAAAAGAAGCATGATAAAACTCAATCGCTATCATGCTTCTTTTTATTAGTAACATTTTATAAAATCTTTTATTAATTCCTCACTGAATACTCATCAAAAAATTCTAATATCATTCATATTTCTTTAAATATTTAAAAGAATCAAATGTCTTTGTTTTATTTATGAACTGTTTTTAGAAATGTGAATATACATATATAGAATTCTTCTAGTCTCTGATTCTTTATCTACATAATTTTATCTTTTATTCTTATATCATACTTTTTCATAATTATTGGATCAACTTCAACTTGATATCTTTCACATAATTTTTTAACCATCATAATATATATATTTTTTGCTTTATTCCATTCTTTTATATATATGCATTTACAACTTGGTTCAATATATTCTTCCCATAATTCGGAATATATAGCAAAAGGATTCCATTCTTGATCAATTTTATTAACAATTTCAGGTCCTATTCTATAGTATTCTTTTACAAGCAGAGCCCCATCCCCCTCATTTCCTAGTATATGCTCATCTCTAAACTTTCTTAACATATTTAATTGAACACAATCTTTTGTCTCATTAAGAGCAATACATGCAGCCGTTGTAATAAAGCAATAACTACTACGACCACTATAAGATGTACTTGAACTTGAAGAGTAATTTCGACTCTCTGAATAATTTGTTCTTTCCTTTCTTTGAGATTCTCTCTCTATCTGTGAGCATACTTTATAATATTGTTCATTTGAATCCTTATATTCTGATGTAATCTTTGAATAATATTCCTTGGCTATAACTAGATTCTTTGCAACACCATTTCCATACTGATGCATTTTAGCACACTCATATTGTGCTTCTGGTCTATTAATATCTTTTAAAAAAGAAAATGCTCTTTGATACTCTTTTAATTTGCAATACATCAAACCAATACGTAGCTTATACTTTTCATTATCTTCCTTACTCAATAAATACATATAAAGCTCTATTACGTTATTGACGGCCTTAATATTTTTACTATCATTCATTTTTTGCCATGAAATTTTTTTATAATTATTATATAAAATATCAGCCACCCAAATTATAGCTTCAATATATTCCTTGGACGCTGCCATCTTCAAATTTACTACACCCTTTTTATATTTAGTATTTATATTTACAGAACCCATATAATAATTTGCCTCAGGCACTAAATTTTCTGCTAATTCTTCAATATCAATATCACATTCTGGATGCTTTTGCGCTAATTGTATTAACTCTTTCCCAGCCTTATCATAGTTATAGCTCAATGATACCATAAAACTTTTGGATGCTTCTATATACTGTTTTTTATCCAACTGACATTGACCTAAACAATACCATTCTTTTCCATTTGTTTTATTAGGAATATATGTAATCATTCTTTTCAAATCTATAATTTCATAGTTTAACATTTCGGATAAGGAAATTTTAATTTTAGCTATTTCCCATTGACTTTCAGGATAACTATCTATTTTTTTCAAATCACTCTCAGCCAATTCATACCCCTGTTGGAACTTCCAATAACACTTTAATGCCAATGAATAAGGATATCTTGCTCGTGATAATCTTAAAATGTCATCCTTTACTTTTTCATATTTTTCAGCTTCTACATCCATAAAAAATAGCTTAACTAATAAATCTATATAGTCATGTACACAGTAATCATCGGATAGATCATGTTTTAAAGCATCCCCTAAACAGTGTTCAAGACATAACGCTCTTTTTAGAATCTCTTTTTCTACCTTTTCAAAAGAACTCCTAGAGGCCAAATTTTTTTCTCTATCCTCTAATAATTTTTTTCTATATTTGATTACTTGTTTTTTTACTTCTCCTTCTGATAACTTAACAGAATCTTTTGCCAAACGTTCTATTTTTTGGCTCACTGCCTTTTCATTTACTACATAATACTTGATAACTTTCACGAGAACTACATCTAATTCATCTCTTATCATATAATTTATGTTATTATAATTACACTCTAATAATTTGTTCCTTAATTGCTTATCCTCTAAAAAATCTACCTTTTGAACTACTTGTAGAATATCACTATTAACAATCTCTTTATTGTCTGTTACAATATAAACTTTACGATTAGACATGTATTGCTTTGACAACTTTTTTATCCATTTGTTTTTTTCATCAAGAAACAAAAACATTTCCTTAATATTTTCAGATATTAAACCCAAAAACTCTTTATTCAATGAGGAATACTCTGGAAAAAATAAAAAAGCACTCTTGTTAAAATCATTTTTTTTCTTTATAATAAAACATTTTACAAGCTTTCTTATTTCTATGTTTCTTTTATATAATTCTCTTGTAAGCAATATATATTCTTTCCAATTTAACTCAACAACCTTATCCATATATGTTAATACAAAAATTTTTTCTCTTGTATTTTCTCCATTTAATATAAACATCGGTAAATTTGTATTTTCACACATACCTTTTACATCCATCACTTTTCCATTTAGTAGCATTTCTGAAACTCTTCTACCATTTCCATATAGTGCTATTAAATTCTTCTCAGCAAGTTCAGGAAGTATTGTAAAAATCTCATATCCTTTTAATATATCAATAACCTCCCTTATTATTGAAGAATTATTGGTATATATGCCTTCATCCAATACACTTGGAAGTTTATTGCTTATTAAATTAAATAACTCGTTATAAGATTTTTCAACTAACGAAAGTGGTTCTTCAGACTCATCCATTAATTTAGCTATTAATTTTATTTCATCATCTGATTTATTCATCTTAATGTTTCCTCTCATAATGCTTATCTAATGCTGTTTCTAATTTTCTTACTGTCTTTTGATAAAAATATTTACATTGTTTCATATTTCGTATTGATTCCATTGATTCGCCATAGATGTCTACAAGAGTTTTTATTTCCATAATGTCATCAGATCGGAAAATCACATCATTTAACCGATTTCTTTCTTTTATTCTTTCCTCAATACCTATTTCTATTTCCTTCTCTAATTTCTTCTCAATATCAGATATTTGGCTCAAAATATCCTCTTTACTTTTTCTTCTTTTCTGAGCTTCCATTAAATACTCTCTAATAAAATCAGTTTGATTCCATTCTTTTCCATTTCTTGAGGAGTAAGCAGACACAGCAAAACATTTTATTCCTGCTTCTTGTATTGTCCTTTTTATATGCTCTAGTATTTCCTCAATTTCAGCATCAATCTTCTTATCTGCCTTATTTATAACAACTAAGATTGGATGTTCCAAATCCAACTTATTTATAAATGCGATATCCGATTCACTCAAAACACCATTTTCAATATCAACAAGCCAAATAAGATAATCAACACTCTTCAACTGCTCATATGCTTTGTTCTCATCTGAAATATTCTTTTTTGCTTTGACATCTGAATAAATATCTGCTTTACTATATCCTGGTGTATCCAAAAAAACTAGATTTTCATATGGAACATCGGGTTCTGTAATAATTAAACTGTCTATAAATGCCGAAAAACCCATATTGTATTTCTTATAGAATTTATGAGTTAATGCTTTCATAGATTCAATATCTAGCTCCACCTCATTGTTATCAACAGTATAAGCTTTTATACACTCTTCTTCTCCTTTTACAATATATGTAGGTATAGAGGTTGTTGGGTTTTGATCTTCAGGTAACAATTCTTCCTCTGCTTTCAATAATGAGTTTATAAATTTAGATTTTCCAGCACTAAATTTACCCCCTATTCCTATCACAGACTTATCCCTTAATACTTGATATTTCTTTTCTTCAATTAACCTATCACTTAACTGACCTAATTTTACCTGAAGCATTGCCTCATCATTTAATTGTATATTACGTAACGAGCCAAGCAAATCAACATCCATAAGGTAATCAATCTGTTTTAAATTTTTTGCTTGTTGATATGACTGTTTTGAGGTAGACAATATTTTTGACACCAATTCCAATGCATTTTCACTACTTTTTAAATAGAAATTAGACTCTTCTTCAACATAATCTTCATCTAAAATATCCTCTACTTCATCAAAGTCAAATAATCCCATTTCACATCTCCATTTCACTTACTATCTGTTTGTATTCAACTATTGTTTTACATAATGTATCATATTGCCTAATACTATTTTCTTTATTATCTATTTGCTTCCTAAGCATCTCAATATTTTCAGTTAACTGTTCAATAATATTATCTACAAAAGTTGAAGATTGCTCTAACATGACATTTTCAATCCGAACATGACACTTCCTTAATTCTTCTTTAATAGCTTTCGATATTTCTCCTAACACTTTGTTTTCCTGAAGCTTAAGTTGATGAATTTCTTCTCCCTTGACAGTAGCACCAGAAAAAGCATTAAGAATCATTGGCTCAAACTGTTTTACCTCAATATCAATTTTAGGAATCTTTATCCTTTTTATTACAATCTCTAAAGGAATCAAAATATCATTTTCATTGAAATCTTTTCCACTCAAATCAAAAGCTCCAATAACAGTATCTTTTACTTTGTTCTCTAAATTTTTCAAATTAATTATTTTTTCAAATTCTTCATTTGAATATGCCTTACATCTAGAAATATAACCTCGCATATTGGAAATTACATCAGAAACACTAGCCGAATATGTTGTAATAGTTTCTGTATAATGTTCTTTTTTCAATCCAAGGAAACCTGTTCTATAACTTCCATGCTTAATATCTGTTTTTTCACTGACATCAAAATCAATATAATTATCTATTTCACGATCAATATTAACTGCTATCTTATTCAAAAAACTTTCTGCCTCAACCGCACTACTTTCAAAGATATTTCTGATTTCTCTTCTCATTGAGTTTAACTTCACTTGTAACATATGAAGTTTCTTTTCAAGCTTATCTTTATCATAATTTTGTAAATCTTCTTTATTCTGTATTGCTTGAATATTAATATCTTCCAGTATTTTCAACAAAAACTTCTTATTATCAGCTACTATCTCTCGATTTCTCTCCTCAATAATCTTTTGTTTTTGCTGCATTATGACAGAAAGCTTATCTCTCTTTATCTGAATGATACCAGATAGAGAAAGTAATGTCTTATAATCATCTTGAAAATCACAAAATTGTTCCTTTAATCTATCAATAATATTTTTCTCTTGTGCTGAATAATCAACCCCTTTTTTTCTCTTAACTGCACAAGAAAATAATATTGATGAAACATAATTTGGTGGCAAAGAGTTCTTAATCCGTTTTAATATCTCCAAATTATAATTGCTATTTAAACATTTATCAATATTCTCTCTAGCCTGTCCATCATATATCATTTTTGATGAATTACATGCAGTTTTAACATCTTTTGCTTTATTGTTGTCTAGTATTCCCGAATCAAATTTACTACCTATCAATACTACATTTCTAATACCTTCATTTGGTAACGTTTCACACATAAATGATATGTCCTCTTGGGTCAAAAATTGACCACAATAACTTAACAAAAAAATAACATCACATTCCCTCAAAAATTGTTTTGTAGTCTCACCTCTACTAATAATTGGGTCATTTAATCCAGGTGTATCTACTATTTCTACATCTTTTAATAATTCATTATTTATTTGAAGTTCAACATGTTTAACAATTGCAGTATATTGACCATCCGATCCAATATAATCATTTAATCCACTCTTAATATCATGGAAATTAATAGTAAGCTCCTTATCTAAATATTCATATAAATCAATGGAACTCTTTTTTGACAAAACCGTCAATTCTTTACAAGAAACTAATCTCAAAGCAATTCTTTTATCCAAACTCCTTTTCATTTCTTCTTTAGTTTTTGGTGGCTTATAGCTAGAATAACCTCCCCCACTAAGAGCTATAGTTTTTTGTTGTTCTTGATATTTTTCCAAATAATCATCATATAGTTTTTCAAATTGTTGATCATACTCCTGTGCAAATTTTTCTACTCTTTCCCAATCTTTTGTACTGTAAAAAACAATTTTGGCACTGGATTCATTAGCATATGTAATTTTAGTAAGTGCAGCAGTCATAGGTGTACTAGCTTTTGGTAAGACATCTGCTCCATCAAAAATTAAAGAATTTAAAAAAGAAGATTTCCCCGCTTTAACTTCACCAACAATTCCTATTTTAAGTAATCTTCCTTCAACTAATGATGATTTAACTTTTTCCTTTAAAGATAAAATTCTATCTTCAAACTCTAAATAATAGTCCTGAGAATAAAAACCTTTAAATTGTGCTAAACCATTAATAAGTTTTTCTATTACATATTCATTCATTTTAGCCATATTATTTACCTTCTCAACCTTTCAATATCTTCTGTAATTTCAGAAATGTATTTTTCATACTCTTCTAATGCTACAGATTTCTTATTTTTTACATTCTCTAATGCTTCGTTTTCAACTTCTATAATTTCATCAATACTTGTACTAATATTACCAACCATCACATCTTCAATCTGTGTTAATGAATATTCTAATTCCGTACGTATTTTTGCTACAATCTGAGGAATAATTCTATTTTGTATTGCTTCCATTAACTCCTGTTCTTTTGAAGATCCAGTAAATACATTCAGTAATTTAATAATATCTGGCAAAAACACAATAACCAATTCAATAATCGGATTAATATTTGTTACAGCAATTGCTAATATTGATGTAATCGACTTATAAATTCCAGTTCCTTTTTCCAATAACTCATTATCTTTATCGCTTGTTAATAACAGATTTTTACTTTCACCAATAGACTTTATTTTATTATATACACTTACTACTATATCATTTATGTCATCAAATCTATTACTATTATCTGATTCCAAACTTAAATTTCTTACAAAATCCTCATATGCAATACTTGAATAATTTTCCACCTCATTAATAAGTATAGGGCGAATAATCTCTATCACCTGTTTTTGAAAAGTTTCTATCCCTCCTTTATATGCATTCGCTAATAAGTGAACATTTGAAACCAATTGTATCTGAATACTACTTATTATTTTTTCTTTTACATCACTATGAATTTTTGTACGCATCCTTTTTTTCTGAATTTCAATCTGATCTAACAGACGCCTTTTTATGTCTTCTCTTCTATTAATCTCCTCATCTAAATCAGACAAATCAAAATCCTTCTTTTCTTTTAGTAATTCTAATGCTTCACAGATAGCTATACATTTATTATCAATCAAGGCTTTCATGTTTTTTTCATACAAATACTGTGGTTCAAAAATTTTTACCAATTCTAAAATTTTTTTATCTACATCTTTATCTTTTATAGAAGTATAAATCACTGGAAATTCACGTCCACAAGTTGCTAACAATAATTCCTCTATATGTTCTTTAATCTCAATGACTTCCTCTTCAATTTTTTTATCACATTTATTAAGAATAACTGCTATATCTCCACTATAATTAGACACTTCATTCATAAAATTTAAGGCCGATTCTGATATCGTTCCTCTTTCGCAATCAACAACTAAAAAAAATACTGTTCCCCTATCTACATACTGCATTAATGCTTTATTATGTTTTTCAATTCCAGAATCAAATCCAGGTGTATCTACAAAAACATAATCCGGTTGACATTTTAAATTTTCACTCGATAAATAGTATTCTAAATTTCTTACTTTATCAATATCTATAGTATTGATATCATCAACCTCTTTTCTTACCCCATTAAAATAATTTGCAATAATTCTTTCTTTTTCAGAAAAATGTAATTCAGTAGCTAATGCTGTTTCTGGTTTAATATTTTCCTTAAGAACTTCTTTTCCTATTAGCTTATTAAGAAGCGCACTCTTTCCTACACTAAATCCACCAATCATTAGAATATTAATTTTGTAATCCCTATTAATATTAGCCAAATATTCCATTTCCCTTTTTATATTAGACAAAGAATATTTTGTTGCTATCTCACTTGCTATACCAATTTTTTCTTCTACTTTTTTTTTGTTAATCATACCTAAATACTCCATTTTAACATCTAATTGTAACTCTGTACTAATTATATTTCATTTGTCTCCAATGATACTTCTTATCATTTATCTCTAATATACTTTCTCAACTTAACTTTTTCTTCCAATCTTTTTTGAAAAGCAGAATATTTATTCTTTATCCACTTATTTTCTACTTTTTCACCGTTTTTGTAATTTTTCTTTGACCTACCATTAGTTTATCTAAAACTATATAAAAATAGACATTGTGAATCAACTTACCTTCACAATGCCATTGTTAATACTGCAACTGGCTAACATTTCAAAGTCTATCTATCTTTACATCATAGCCTTACGAACTATTCTTCTTTCATATTTGTTTTAATATATATGTATATTATAAAGTTTTAGTAAAACAATATCAAGTGCTTTTTATACGATAGAAAAAGAAATTTAGTATTAAAAAAGAGAGTTTAGCACTCACTGTGCCAAACTCTCTTTTTCTATGCTTAAGCCTCACCATTTAACATTCTTTCTTTATAATGATGAGTTTCTTCTAACATCATATCTTTTACTTTCATTAGACGAATCTGTGTACTTCTTTCATTTTCATCTAATTTCATTGTGATATATTTAATATTATTTTGTGTTTCTGGAATAATAACATGCTCTAGTGCATTTACACGACGGCGTGTTTTCTCAATCTCTGACGCCATAAGCTGACAGGATTTCTCAATCTCAGCAAGTCTTAACATATCTGGCAATTTATCAGATAAAGATTTTACTGCGCCATCTAAATCACTAGATGTAAATGCAAAACCATAAGAATAAATATCATTTTCATCGGCTGTTCTTGTTTTATATTCAAAAACAGGAATATCAACACTCATAATATTTTTCTTTTTTGTTTCCAAATACACTTCCTGCTTTGGAGCCATTAATGCAGCATGGAGTTCTTGCTCAGACATTCCAGCCTTTGCAATGACAAAGTTTTTATTCGCCTCTTTGATCCCTGCTTCCACTTTTTGACGCAATTCCATATTTTCTCTTACAAGATCTAGGAACTGTCTCATTAATTCATCTCGTTTATCTTTTAAAAGTTTATGACCTCTAACAGCGGTAGCTAACTTCTTTTTTAAACGAGTGAGCTCCATACGGGTTGGATTTACTTGAGTCGTTGCCAATGCAATCACTCCTTCCCATAATACAGATCAAGATATTTATCATCAATACGTTTCAGCTCACTTCTTGGAAGGATGGAAAGTAACTTCCAACCGATAGAAAGTGTCTCTTCAATATCACGGTTTGCTTCATATCCTTGAGATACATATTCTTTTTCGAAGGCATCGGCAAATTTTGCATAAATTAAGTCGATATCGGATAAGGCTGCCTCTCCTAAAATAACCATTAACTCTTTCGCCTCTTTACCACGAGCGTAAGCTGCAAATAACTGGTTCATTGTATTAGAGTGATCCGCACGAGTTTTTCCTTCTCCGATTCCCTTATCTTTTAAACGAGAAAGAGATGGGAGAACATCGATTGGTGGCATAACACCTTTTCGATAAAGCTCACGACTTAAAATGATCTGTCCTTCTGTAATATATCCTGTTAAGTCAGGAATTGGATGTGTTTTATCATCTTCTGGCATCGTAAGAATTGGAATCATTGTAATAGATCCTGGTTTTCCATTTTGACGTCCTGCTCTTTCATATAAAGTAGCTAAGTCCGTATACATATATCCAGGATAACCACGGCGTCCAGGAACTTCTTTACGAGCCGCAGATACTTCACGAAGAGCATCTGCATAGTTTGTAATATCTGTTAAAATAACAAGTACATGCATTCCTTTTTCAAATGCTAAATACTCTGCTGCTGTTAACGCCATACGAGGTGTTGCAATACGCTCTACCGCAGGGTCATTTGCTAAGTTAATAAATAAAACAGTACGGTCAATCGCACCTGTTTCTTTAAAGCTCTCAATGAAGAAGTTAGACTCTTCAAATGTGATACCCATAGCAGCAAATACTACAGCGAATGGTTCTGTTGTTCCACGCACCTTTGCCTGTCTTGCAATCTGAGCAGCTAAGTTGGCATGTGGAAGACCAGAAGCAGAGAAGATTGGAAGTTTTTGTCCACGAACTAATGTATTTAATCCATCAATTGCGGATACCCCAGTCTGAATAAATTCTTCTGGATAGCTTCTTGCTGCTGGGTTCATAGGAACACCATTGATATCTTTTCTATCTTCTGGAAGAATTTCTGGTCCATCATCAATTGGACGACCAAGTCCATCAAAGACACGACCTAACATATCTTCGGATACTCCAAGCTCCATCGTCTTTCCTAAGAAACGAACTTTACTGTTTGATAAGTTAATACCAGTAGAGCTTTCGAATAACTGAACAAGCGCATTGCTTCCATCGATTTCAAGCACTTTACAACGTCTTACTTCACCACTTGCAAGTTCAATCTCGCCTAATTCATCATAAGTGACATTTTCAACACCTTGAACGAGCATAAGAGGACCAGCAACTTCTTGTATGGTTCTATATTCCTTTGGCATTTAGAAGTCCTCCTTTCCAAACAGACTTGAAATTTCTCTCGCAAGTTCTTCTTTTACTGCTTGATACTCTGTTTCAATCTGATCATTTACAACATATTTAAAACGTCCGATTCTCTCACGAACTGCCATTTTAATTAATCCTTGTACAGATACGCCTTGTTCTAATGCTTTTTTTGATTCTTTGTAGAAATCAAGAACTAAACTCATCATTAAGAACTGCTTTCTAAGAGATGTGTAAGTATCCACATCATGGAAAGAGTTCTGATGTAAGAAGTCTTCACGAATAGAACGAGCCGCTTCCATTTTTAAACGGTCGCTTGGAGATAATGCATCCATACCAACCATTTTTACAATTTCTTCAAGTTCCGCTTCTTCTTGAAGTAAACTCATCATTTCCTGACGCTCTGTCATCCAATCTTCTGATACATGATCGTTAAACCATTTTCCCATGTTATCCACATATAAAGAATAACTTGTTAACCAGTTAATCGCTGGGAAATGACGTTTATACGCTAAGTTAGAATCCAGTCCCCAGAATACTTTTACGATACGAAGTGTCGCCTGAGAAACTGGTTCTGAAATATCACCACCTGGAGGAGATACCGCACCAATAGCAGAAAGCGCACCTTCTCTTCCATCTTTTCCAAGACAGATTACATGGCCTGCACGTTCATAGAACTGGGCAAGACGGCTTCCTAAATAAGCTGGATATCCTTCTTCACCTGGCATTTCTTCTAGACGTCCTGACATTTCACGAAGAGCCTCTGCCCAACGAGAAGTAGAATCCGCCATAATGGCTACCGAATATCCCATATCACGGAAATATTCAGCGATTGTAATCCCTGTATAAATAGAAGCTTCACGAGCGGCTACAGGCATATCGGATGTGTTAGCGATTAACACAGTACGTTCCATTAACGAATTTCCAGTTTTTGGATCTTTCAGTTCTGGGAACTCGTTTAATACGTCTGTCATCTCGTTTCCACGTTCTCCACATCCGATATAAACAACGATATCCGCTTCTGCCCATTTTGCAAGCTGATGCTGAATTACTGTTTTTCCACTACCGAAAGGTCCTGGAACAGCCGCTACCCCACCTTTTGCAATTGGGAAAAAGGCATCGACAACACGCTGTCCTGTTACTAATGGAACTCTTGGTGGAAGTTTCTTGCTATATGGACGTCCTCTACGAACTGGCCATTTTTGCATTAATGTTAACTCTTTATCACCATTTTCTGTTGTGATAATAGCAACGACTTCCTCTACTGTAAATTCCCCTTTTTTAATCTCTTTTACTGTACCTTTTACACCATAAGGTACCATGATTTTATGCAACACGATAGGAGTTTCTTGTACGGTACCAATAATATCTCCGGCTTCTACTTCATCCCCAACTTTTGCAGTTGGCTCAAAAGCCCATTTTCTATCTCTTTTTAATGATGGAACTTCCACTCCACGCTCTAAGCTATTTCCTCCTGTTGCTTTCATAATATCATCAAGAGGACGCTGGATTCCATCATAAATACTCGTAATAAGACCTGGACCTAACTCTACAGAAAGAGGTGCTTCCATAGATTCTACCGGTTCTCCTGGTCCTAATCCTGAAGTCTCCTCGTATACCTGAATGGAGGCCTGATCCCCATGCATTTCGATAATTTCGCCAATTAGACGCTGATTACTTACACGAACGACGTCAAACATATTTGCATCACGCATTCCCTCAGCAATTACAAGCGGTCCTGCTACTTTTTTAATAACACCTTTGCTCATTGGGTCAATTCACCCCGCCTTTCTTCTTATATTTGGTTCTTTTAAACATGTTTTTTTAGGTGTATCCCCTAAAAAATCCATTAATTGCTGAACAGAATATCGGAACCAACAGCCTGTTCTACTGACTTTTTAACCCCTTCCACTCCTTTTCCTGTATTTCCAGAAATACCCGGAATTAAAATAATAGAAGGCATTAACTGTTCTTTATATTTGGCGATTATACGCTCTAACTTCTCTGCTAATGCTTCCGTAATATAGATTACTGCATATTCGGAAGAAACAAGCTTTAAAAACGTCTTTTCAGCCTCTTCGAGTCTCGATACAGGAAATGTATCAAGCCCTAAAGCTGCAAAACCATAAATGCTGTCATAATCACCGATTACCGCTATTTTATACATACATTTCCCTTATCCTTTCTCGGATTTGCTCTTCTGGCAAATCATTTAATTTTCCTGTTAAAATAATTCTAACAGTCTTTATTTCATTTTGTCTTGCTAATACGTAAGCCACTAACGGTCCAACAGAAAATGGATTGTATTTTTGTGGCTTAATTGTTTCCATTAATTGATTATCACACCAGCGTTCAAAGGCTGATGGTGACTCTTTTAATGCCTCTGCACCTTCTGCATAAGAAGTTCCCGCTAAATATTCACAAATAGCATCGACTCCAGAAAGAGCAGTCATCATCAAGCGGTCGATGGATAAACTATCGCATGGCGCCATCGCCCGTTTCATAAATTCAAGTGATTTTGCGGTTTTTTGAGATCGAACTGCAATTTTAATGTTGGCCACTGCTACCGTAGATTCTGCATAATCCTTAATAATCGGATCGCTTGCATTCTTTCCAGCTTCATAAATCGCCCTTAACGTAGCCTGATCCACAATAATATCGCATAACTGTCCATCTCTTGTATGGAGAAATGTCTCATAAGCTTCTTTTGCCACTTCCCTCATAAATTCTGGAAGAGCTTCAAATTCTCGTTCTCTTACAATTCGTGCCATCTCTTTTCCATCGATGGCACAATCATCAAAATAAATGTTGCCGTGACTATCTGATGTGATACTCTCTTTAATCGCGGACTTTAGATTATGGAATAATTTTTGATAAGTAAATACTTCTAACACTTGTTGATCATCTTTTAGAAGCTCTCTTATTGTCTTCCAAGTTTTCTCATTTTCTTTCGCGAGAATTGCTTCAGCATTCATTGGAGTATCATTATCTCCCCATCCACGTTCCATAAGAAACTGTAAACAATTTTCATACGTTTTCATTGCCATCAGTTGTTCTATTGTCGCAGATGAAAAAAGGGTCATCTCCATCGCACGGATACGTGCAACCGCATAGGTATAATCCACATAAGACATGTTTAAAACCTCCTTCTTGGTTACACATTATGCAAATAGTAAACGTTGTACCTTATCTGCAAGTTCCTCTTTTTTCTCGTTCAATAACGCTTTAAAAGAACAATTTTCTTCAATACCACCATAGACGAGGATAAATCCTCCATCAATTGCTTTTGCCTCTTTTACAAGAGTTAAGCTTCCATCTTTTTCAGAGGCAATTTTTTCAATTTCCGCCTCAAATCCAGATGGCATTCTTTTTAAATCTTTATCAGAAAAATAAATCTGTCCTGCTTTTGCCAATGTGAATTTTTCCAGCATTTTTTTAATGAGCACAAAATAAGATTCTGTATCTTGTTGTAATAATGCTTCATAAGCACGCTCTAACATATCAGAAATGATTTGCTGTTTTGCAAGCAAGACTGCCTGACGTTTTTTGAGCTGAGAGGAGGATTTTAAGCGTTCTTCATGAGCAAGTTGTCTTGCCTTTTCTTTTTCTACACTCTCATCCTCCATCTTTTTACATTCCGCATCCGCTTTTGCTAAAATAGCATTTGCTTCTTCCTGTGCTTTGTTTATGATTTCGCTGGCTTCACCATTGGCTTCTTCTAGGATTTGACTCATGATTTTATCTAATCCAGCCATAATTTCTCTCCTTACCAATTGTTTTTAAGCTCACTACCAATAATTATAAAGCACTTACTGCTAAGATAGATACTAATAATGCTAAGATCGCATAAGTTTCTACCATGGCAGGGAATAACATCGCTTTACCGAACTGTTCTGGTTTCTTTGCTACGATTCCGATAGATGCAACAGAAGTTCTTCCCTGATAACGAGCGGATACAAGACCAACAATAGCGATTGGTAAACAAGCTGCTAAGTATAAAAGACCTGTTGCAGCGTCCATTTCTTGAACACCACCGCCTAAAAGTCCCATTTTAGAAAGTGCGATAAATGCTACTAATAAACCGTAAATACCCTGTGTACCTGGCAATAACTGTAAGATTAATACTTTCGCGAATTTACTTGGATCTTCTGTTACAACGCCTGCTGCTGCCTGACCAGCAACACCTACACCATAAGCAGATCCCATACCTGATAAAATAACTGCTAATGCAGCTCCTAATAATGCAAACACGATTCCCATGTTATCCATAAAATTTCCCATAGTTCTAATCCTCCTTAAACTCTACATACTTTGTATCACGACGGAATGGTTCAAACATTTTTCCACCGCCTTCATAAAATTTACCAAAAAACTCCACATATTGGAGACGGCAAGTGTGAACATATGCTCCTAGTAAGTTAATACCAAGGTTAAAAATATGTCCTCCGATAAATACAATAATAAATACAATAATACCTAAAATATTATTTCCTATCATGCTTCCCATCTGGTTGACAACCGATGCGATAACACCAGTAGCAAGACCTAATGCTAAAAGTCTTGAATAAGATAATACATCAGATACCCAGCCCGTAATGTTATATAAATCATAAGCACCAAGTGCAATACGGAGTGCTGGATTTTTACTACTTCTTCCTGACATCAATAAAATTCCCACAGCACCTATAATAGCACTGGCTTTTGCCAATGTACCAACAATTGGTGGGAAATTGAATGTCATCTGTGAAATGGAACTGAATAATTCCGTCGGAAGTAAAATAAAGATTAAGCCTGTTAAAAGCAAATACCAAAGAATGACATCGCAAAAGAAATCTAAATATTTCTTATCCTTTACAAGCATATAACCTTTCATGGCCAATCCAAGATATAAGTGGATTGTACCAAAGAGCATGGAATAGATCAGCAACTTCATTGGATCGTTTAATGGTACAAACCAAAGAGCTGGTATGGATACTTTATGATTGAAGAACGTTCCACTGATAATATCGATAGCATCTCCAAAATATCCACCAAACATCACGCCCCAAAAGAGTGTTGATATTCCACAATACATAAACAACTTAATGGACTTTCTAAGCCCTGAGTCCATCCTTTTGTACTTCTTTAACACAACAAAACATGCTAATGATACAATAAGACCATAAGCTGCGTCTGACAACATCAGACCAAATAAGAAAATGTAACAAAGTGACATAACAGAAGTCGGATCCATCTCTCCTTTTGCAGGAAGACCAAAGGACGCTGTTACACCCTCTGCTGACTCCGCAACCACATTGTTTTTAAGAAGAACTGGTGGTTGTTCCTCCTCCGCTATTTCTTCTTGTTCAAATGCTAAATCGTAACGACTCACTAATTTTTCTTCTAACTGTGCTACATCTTTTTGTGGCACATATCCTGTAACAAGGAAGGTCTTTTTGGATTGTAATAAATCCCCTAATACTTGATACTTTTGTGCTCGTATTCGATAGTAATCCGATAGCATTTCAAAATCTTTTCTTTGATCTTTATAAGCGCGTATCTGTTCTTCTAGGCTCTTAACTTCTGCTTTTAAGCCTTGAATCTGGTTTTTCCACTCCTCTACCTGTTGTGCAGGAATTTCACCAACCGCTTGTGATGGTCTTGCAAAACCAACCGCTCTTAACGCATCTTCTAACTTCGTTGCGTCCTTTTTCAAGCATACCGCTACAATACAAGTCTGATCTTTATCAGTTCCCAGTATTGTCACATCAAATGCATCCAAGGAAGGTTCTTTCTCGGCTACCGCTTCATAGATTTGCTCTAATGTTACGGTTTCTGTCATCGTTCCAATGAGAACGGCACTTTTTTTTGTACCTGAAAATTTCATTGGAATATCAAGGTTTAACCAAGGAGTCAGCCCTTCAATTTGAGATTCCACCTTTAAAATACTAGCTTTACTTTCCGCTATTTTCTTTTCATAGCCAAGAATCTGTTTGACGGATTTTAGAATGGTTTCACATTCTTTTTCCATCCGCTTAAAATGGGCGGCTTCCTCTAGAGCCTTCCCTTCTAAGCCAGCCAATAAAGATTTCTTCTCTGGAGCATAGTTTTGCAGTATTTCCAATGCCTGATCGGCTAGCAATGCATTTTTCTCAAACATCTGCCGATAAGACATAGTATCCATCTTCTGAAAAACACTGTCCTCTTCAGCAGTCTTAGTCACTTCCATAACACCTGAAGATTGCAAAATTTCTAAAATAGATTTTCTATCTTTTTTCAGACCACAGATATTGATTTTCTGCATTTGCAATACTGCCATTTTCATATCCCTCCTTACTTTTTTAAATTTCCACTCATCGTTTTTGTTAAACGAGTTGCGACACAATCAAATCAATGGCTTCTTGTGCTTTTTGTTCCGCCATATCTTTTAGAGACATTACCTCCTGTTCTGCCTCTTTTAAGGCGTTTTCTAGATAGACTGTTCCATCTTTTTCTCTCGCCTCTTCTGCTTGCATCTCTTTTTGACGAATTGCATTCTTAGCTGATTCCACACGGGATTTGGCTTGCTCATTCGCCTGTTCGATACAAGTTTTTCCTTGGTCAGAAGCCTCTCGTATCATTTGTTCTGCTTTTGCCTCTGATTCTTTTATCGCTTCAATTGTTTCCTTCACCATACTTTCACCCTCCTTTCTTCTTCATATCAACGATGAAAAACACGTTTTACAAGTTTCCCATATTCATAGTCGACATCACCATCATGGATGGTGGTAGATTGCCTTCTATGAAAATCATATGTTCCTCATTGTTTCATGATATGAACAAAATCATTTCTCACAGAACCAAAATTGTTCTTCTAGCTCCTTTCTAGTATCTCTCTTTCACAAAGAATCATACACAGAACCTGCTTTGTATCTTACATTATGCACAGTTATATTGTACATTTATAAACCATTATACATATTTTTCACAACTTTGTCTACTAGCCGAATTTTTGAGTGATAATTTATATAATTATTTACCAATCACTGATTTCTATATTTCTCTTCTGATTCTCCCAAAAAATCTATTATATTTCTATAGGCTGTTCCCCAAAAATCCCCATCACATTCTATATAATCACGAATCAAAATGTATTTTTACCTATTTAAAGAGTATTTATCTATTTTTTACAAAACTATATTTTATAGAATTTTTGTGTATATTTTAATTTTTTGAACGAATTTCTTCCTATTAAAAAGGTGTTTTAAATTTGCATTATATTTATGGAAATATACCAAAGTGAGCATTCAAATCCCCAATAAGATTTTTCTCCTCAATCTTATAGCCAACTACTTCTCTTCAAAGATAGCATCTGCTATTTTTTCAATTAAACGATCGAGCTCTCTACAACAGTATTCATAATCAATTAAATCCTTTCCATAGGGATCTAAAACTTCGCCTTTTTCTCTTCCTAATTCTTTCACAGTATAAATATCACCAGAATAATCATATTCCTGCAATAAACTTTCTTTTTGCTCTTCTGTCATAGTTAAAATCAGATCACTTTTTTTCACATCTTCTTCTGTAAGGGGCTGTGTCAAATAATCTTCCTCTACGGGAAGATCATTATTTT
The DNA here is from genome assembly GCA_018710905.1 of Candidatus Scybalomonas excrementigallinarum. Classification (GTDB taxonomy): domain Bacteria; phylum Bacillota; class Clostridia; order Lachnospirales; family Lachnospiraceae; genus Scybalomonas; species Scybalomonas excrementigallinarum. Next base: position 40,168 of record DVIZ01000115.1, read on the forward strand.
TCATAACAAGCACCGCTTTTGGATTAATTGGCTCTGAGAATAAAACGATCGTTCCTCTTGAAGAAACTTCCACATCTTTAATTCCACGCTTCCATAACTCTTTCCTCATTAACACTTCTGCCATATATCCTCTGCAGGTATTGGTCGTTGACAGAAAAAGAATTTGATGATACTTACTCATTGTATTACTCCTCATACTTTTATAATTGAATACCCTGCTGCCTTTAATAGACGGTTCATAATCGCTTGTCCAAAATCATCTTGCTCAAAGGCTTCTGAATAAATAAAATCAACACCTTCATCATCAAACTCACGAAGCACACTATAGAGTCCTACCGATATGCTGACCTCATCGTTTCTTGAACCAATAGATTTCACAATTCCTTCTCCATATTGGGAAGCCGTTTCATCGGTAGCAATAATGCCTACACGGTATCCTTCTTTTTGTTTTTCTTCTACAAGTTCGTGAATTTTTCCTACTACCTTTTCTATATTATCCCCAGAAACAATTGTTAAATCCCCTTTTGGTGCATAATGTTTATATTTCATTCCTGGCGCTTTTGGTCGTACTCCATTCATCCCTTCCTTTGTTAAAATAGCAGGATCAATTTTCACTGTTTTTTTTACGACTTCTTCTAACATAGGCTTTGTAATATATCCTGGGCGTAAAATCATAGGATTTTCCCCTGTCATATCCACAATAGTAGATTCAATTCCAATTCCAACTTTTCCACCATCCACTATCATATCAATCTTACCATCTAAATCCTGTATGACATGTTGTGCTGTTGTAGGGCTTGGTCGTCCTGATGTATTAGCACTTGGAGCCGCTACTGCCACATTTGCAATACGGATCAATTCTCTTGCTACAGGGTGACTTGGCATACGAATAGCAACGGTATCAAGCCCTCCTGTTGTCCCATAAGGAACAATATCTGTTTTATTTAAAATGACTGTAAGTGGCCCAGGCCAAAAAGCATTCATAACTTTCATGGCATCCTCACTAATATTTTTTGCCAACTTAGAAATCATATTCATATCCGCAATATGCAAAATTAAAGGATTATCACTTGGACGGCCTTTTGCAGAATAGATCTTAGCAGCTGCTTCACTATTAAGACCATCTGCTCCAAGACCATAGACAGTTTCTGTTGGAAATGCCACAAGTCCGCCTTCTTGCAATATTTTTGCTGCTTCCACTAATTTTTCTTTCTTGTGTTCTAATGATTCTAATTTTATTATTTTTGTATTCATATTTCTTACCTCTTTTCAACCATAACTTTTATTATATCATACAATAATATGACAGGCGAATCTTTTTATTTTCCACAAGAATATTTCTAGAATTCAACCATATAATGAGTTAAAACATTTTTTATTCGATTTCTTATGGAGGATTTATGCAAAACTACATCCGTACTCACAAGTTCATTTTCTTTTCTGTCCTTTTTCTACTCCTCCTAATCCCCTCTATGTATCATATATCCTCTCTCTTTTTAAAGGCCTCTACCCTTCCCGCCAAATATACCGTTGTCATCGATGCCGGCCATGGAGGATTTGATCCTGGAAAAGTGGGAATTGACGGTTCTCTTGAAAAAGACATTAATCTCTCCATCGCTCTAAAACTTCGACAACTCCTTATACAAAATGATGTAAAAGTGATTATGACAAGAGAGACCGATATCGCCCTCTTTGAAGAAAGTGATACAAACAAGAAGAAAGCTGATATGAGAAATCGCCGAAATCAGATTGCGACATATCAACCGGATATCGCTGTTAGTATTCATCAAAATAGTTTCCCTTCTGAATCTCAAAAAGGGGCTCAAGTCTTTTATTATGTTCGCTCAAAAGAAAGTGAACAACTTGCCAAATTATTGCAAGCCCAGTTGATTGAAACTCTAGATCCAAACAACCACAGAACATATAAGTCCAATGATAGTTACTATTTATTAAAAGGAGCTACTTGCCCTATGGTCATCGTTGAATGTGGGTTTTTGAGCAATTTTGAAGAAGCTAGCAAACTAAATTCCGATGAATACCAAAACCAAATTGCTTGGGCCATTCATCTTGGAATTTTAAAATATTTAAATACGTATTCCTCTTAACGAAAAAACAAACTTGTGGCTACTTAACTTATTATCTTTCCATGACGATCAAAATCACATGTTCGAACTTTTTATGTCCTCAGATAGTCACGATATATGAACATAAATATTCTCGTGATGCTGGTTGTCTTCATGAAAAAAAGAGAACAGGATCGATCAAACTTTCACATCCTGTTCTACTCTTTTGCCTCTGAGATCTATTATTGTAAATTTAATTAATTAGTTACTCTGCCTTTTGGTTTCTCATAGCTTTTTCAATCGTATCGTCTTGTGATATACAACCCACGATTACTACCCGACTTGTAACCCGAGCCCCCTTTTATACATTTTCCTTCCCCCTTTCCTTTTTGATTGGAAGCTCTTATAGTGAATATATCACTTTTTTACATTATTTTCAATATCTTTTTTAACTTTTTGTAAATTTATAGAAAGTTTATGTTTTAATGCTTTACAGTTTCATCAATACCGTATATACTGAATATATACTAGGTGTGGTGTAACTTATTATCACTTTAGTATAACAATGAAAAGGAAGTGAGCAATATGAAGTTTGAAAGAATTAACGAAAACCAAATTCGTTGTACTTTAAACGAGACTGACTTGGCAAACCGCGATCTGCAACTAGCCGAACTCGCTTATGGCACAGAAAAGGCAAAAGCACTTTTCCGTGATATGATGCAACAGGCTTCCTATGAACTAGGATTTGAAGCTGAAGATATTCCTTTAATGATAGAAGCGATTCCTGTAAATAAGGACTGTTTAATATTGATTATTACGAAAGTAGAGGATCCAGATGAACTCGATACTCGTTTTTCACGATTCTCTAAACCTATCGCCATTGATATGGACGAGGCCGATGAAGAAACGGAGGAAGAGGATTACCAAGAGGAGGACGAAGATGCTGACGATGGCGCAGATGATGAAGAGGATTCTGTGACAGAAGAGCAAAAAGAACTTACAAAAGAGCAAGAAAAGAAGACAGAAACTCTCATTGATTTCTTAAAAGAACTCGATGCTGATTTAAGTGCTAGCTCTCGTCAAAAAACATTGAATGAAGACTCTGCTCATACAAAAAAAGAGACAAATAAATCCACTCGCATACAAGGAAATCCATATCGTATGTTTGTATTTAAAAACTTGAATACCGTTATTCAGGCTTGTAAAGCACTGAATTATATTGATAAAATTCCAAGCAAACTTTATAAGAATCAAGATAATAATTCTTATTGCCTTATTGTTCAATATACAGATGCTATCAGCTCAGAACAATATATTAGACTTTCCTCTGTTTTAATTGACTTTGGAAAAGAAGAGCATAACACATATGCGGTTGATGCCTATCTAAAAGAACATTATTCTCTTTTTATTCCAAAGAATGCGATTGAAACACTTGCAAAATTATAAGCGACTGATTCTAGTGACAGTTTTGTCGTTTTTATTACAACGAATAAAGAAAAATCATAGGTAACATGATATAAAAAAAGACTGAACAATATAAAATGTTGTTCAGTCTTTTTTATAACTGATGAAAAGCATCCTATAGGAACTTTTCATAGAAAACAAAAACCTATACTACAAACTTTTTATTATTAGTTTGCTTTTGTTGCTAAATATTCATTTAATGTATCCACTAATTTATCAGCGTCCATTCCATGAACCATAGCTGCTTCTTCTAAAGATTCTCCTTGAGCAGATGGACAACCGATGCAGTGCATACCAGAAGCCATTAATACTGCTGCAAGATTTTCATCAATGCTGATGATTTCTGCAATAATCATATCTTTTGTGATCTGTGGCATGAAAAATTCCTCCTATCTATTTAATCTTTTTTCAGTATAATATATTCTTCCCAAGAATTCAAGAAGCATCCCAGAAGTTCTTCTTAAGATACAATTTCTTCCTTCTTTTTTTTGCCAATCGAAAAAATTTCTCATTAATTTATATTTTTCACTTCTGTACTAAATTTTGTTCAATTTCTACTCTATTTTGTACTTGCTATAACAGAATAACTGTATTAAAATAGAGGTAAGTCTATGGGAATGATGAGAAGCTACTTTGCTAGCTTTTCACGTTGGCGAGCAGACGTCATATAAGATCATAAGTGCTCTTACATGACGCATTGCTTTCGCATAGAACATAGATAGATAGAACAAAGTACAAGATTTAAGGAGGATACTACAATGGCATATGTAATTTCTGACAGCTGTGTAATGTGTGGAGCTTGCGCTGGAGATTGTCCAGTTGGAGCAATTAGTGAAGGAGACGGACAGTACGTTATCGACGCTGATTCTTGCATCGATTGCGGAACTTGTGCTGGAACTTGCCCAACAGGAGCAATCAGCGAAGCTTAATTTTCACTATTTTAACAAAGCTGAAAAAGAAGATTGGATCCGATCCAATCTTCTTTTTTTGTCTTTTTCTATATGGAATTTCCCTATCAAAATCCTTTTTCTAAATTCTTTATGTCGCTATGTAAACTCTCTATCCAAATTGGTTATCCAAATCCTTTATCCAAGTTCTTTATTTTAAAAAGAATCTCTTTCTCTTCTTTTTCATTTTCTTTTTACTAGGTTCTAATGTGGCAGCTGCTTCCAATCTCGCCTGCTGTCGATTTCGAATGGTTTCATCTAACTTCTTAAATCTCTGCTCTTCTTGCTCTTCCTGCACTCGGAATTGGTAATCCATTTCCTTTAATACACGTTCTGTCACGTGATCGCTAATGGCTTGTCCTAAAATTTCATTGTTTGTCAACAGCGCATTGGCTATAATCTTATTCATAACCATTTGAAACTGATCCATTCTACCGTCTTCTACCGATTCTACGAGATCTTTTGGCTCTACAATCGCAATCAATTCTTTATTTTTTTCTTGGACTTTTTTTGTATTCTTGCTTTTTTTGATCACAACTTCCTCCTCCTGTTCTGCCTTTTCATTCCACTCATCTTTCTTACCTAATATTTCCTTAATTCCATGTTCACTGCTGAAATCCAAATCTGTCATCATCAGTTTAATCGCCTTTAATTGGAATCCATTTTGCTTTAACTCTTTTACACATTCTAGCACTCGAATATCTTGCTCAGAATAACATCGACGCCCCATATCGTCCCTTGAAATTTCCATCTTAAGCTCTTCTTCCCAGTATCTTAATACATGAGGTTCCACTTCTAATCTTTTTGATGCATCAGAAATCATATATCGTCTTTCTTTCATATGTTCTTCACCCTCCGTCTTAGTTTACATTCTTATATTCACGATTCTCTTTCTTCGCTATTTTTTATTATAGTGGACATGCCCCTTCCTCTCAACGAATACCGTCTTCTAATTTCAGACGAAATGGCACAAAAAAACGGAGAAATCCTCTTTTTCGAACTTCTCCGTCTAATATTTGACAATTAATGCACTTAAGAATTCATACAAAACCATGAGAAGCATGCTTTTCGAACTTCTCACGTTCGTGGCGTGGTCAAATAGAAATGCAATCATTTCTACTTGACTTATGCCTTGCCCACAAATAAAAATTTATCCTAAGCATTCTTATCTTGCTTTATTTGCAAACTTCGTATATTGTCCAAGCCATACTAGTTCCACAGAACCAGTAGAACCACTTCTTTGCTTTGCCACAATAATTTCCGCAATTCCTTTTTTTTCGGAATCTGGATTATAATATTCATCACGATAAATAAACATAACCACGTCGGCATCCTGTTCAATAGAACCAGACTCACGAAGGTCAGATAACATTGGCTTATGATCTGGCCTAGATTCCACCGCACGGCTTAACTGAGATAAAGCGATAATTGGCACTTCAAGCTCCCTTGCTAACGCCTTTAAAGAACGTGAAATCTCCGCAATCTCTTGCTGTCTTGATTCTGAACGCTTTCCACCAATCATTAACTGTAAATAGTCAATAATAATCAAACCAAGCCCATTTGCCTGTTTAAATCTTCGACATTTCGAACGCAATTCGGAAATGGTGATTCCAGGGGTATCATCAATAATTAAATTAGAATTACCGATAATCCCTGCACTTTCCATCAACTTTTCCCATTCTTGATCCTGTAAATTACCAGTACGAAGATTTTGAGAATCTACCATAGACTCACTGGCTAATAAACGGGTTACAAGCTGTTCCTTTGACATTTCAAGACTGAAAATTGCCGTTGGAATATTTTCACGAAACACAACGTGTTGTGCAATATTTAAGACAAAAGCAGTTTTTCCCATAGCAGGACGAGCTGCCACAAGCAACAACTCTCCTCCGTGCAATCCTGTAAGCTTTGCATCTAAATCCAAAAATCCTGTCGGAACACCTGTGACTTTTCCTTTGTTTTTAGCAGCCATTTCAATGGTATCTAAGGAATTTAAAACAATCTCCCTGATAGGAACAAATTCTTGTTCCCCCGCTCGATTTTGAAGCAAATGAAAAATATCTTTTTCTGTCTTTTCTAGAATTGTATCCACTTCTTCTTTATCAAGGTAACAATCATTAGCAATATCCTCTGTCACCTTAATGAGACGTCTTAATGTGGCTTTATCACGCACGATTAATGCATATTGTTTTGCATTAGCAGCTGTCGGAACGGATAAAACGAGATCTCTAATATATGATAAATTACTAATGCTATCTGGTACTTCTTTTTCTTTTAACTTATTTTGAAGGGTTACAAGATCCACTGGCTTTCCCTCATTATAGAGCTCCACCATGGCTTCATATAAAATACCATACTGCCCTTGATAAAAGTCCTCTTTTGTTAAAATATCGGATACAACAACAATGGCATCTCGGTCCATAATCATAGAACCGATAACAGACTGTTCTGCTTCAAGACTATGTGGTTGAATTTTTTTGATAAATGCCTCGTCCATCCTACTTGCCTTCTACAATCACCTTTAAAGAGGCTGTTACTTTAGGATGTAATTTAATTGGCACCATATGAGTCCCTACTGTTTTAATAGCATCATCTAATTGCATTTTTTTCTTATCTAACTCTAAGTTTAACTGAGCTTTTGCAGCCTGAGCGATTTCCTTTGTGGAAATAGAACCAAATGTTTTTCCACCTTCTCCTGTCTTAATGGCTACTTTAATCTGCATTTCTTTCATTTCTTCTGCTAATTTTTGTGCTTCTGCTAATTGTTCTGCAGCAATTTTTTCACTGTTTGCCTTTTGTAATTTTAGATCATTTAAGTTTTTTGCATTGGCTTCTAATCCTAATTTTTTAGGTAAAATGAAATTACGAGCATATCCGTCATTTACATTTACAAGTTCCCCTTTTTTACCTAAGCTCTTTACGTCTTCTAATAAAATAACTTTCATCTTAAATATCTCCTTCTGTTTTCATAGTATCAAGTATTAATTTTAACTGGCTAACAGCTCCATCTATTGTCTCATCCGAAAGTTGTGCTCCTGCCACATTTAAATGACCACCGCCTCCTAATTTTTCCATAATGATCTGAACATTTACATCATCAATCGAACGAGCACTAATAAAGATCTGTTTTCCAATCTCTGTCATAACAAAAGATGCACGTATACCTTCGATATCAAGAAGTTCATTTGCTGCCTGTGCGGCAAGCACATTTGGGCTATCCACTCCATCGCTTGGCATAATAGAAATAGCAAACTCATCTAAATAAACTTCGGCTTGACGAATAACTTCCGCTCGAAGTTTATAACTTTCCATACTATTTCGAAACATCTTTCTTACGCGGACCACATCAGCCCCATTTCTCTTTAAAAATGCTGCTGCCTCAAAAGTACGAACTCCTGTTTTTGTAACAAAATTATCCGTATCCACAAGCATACCTGAATACATGGCATCCGCTTCAATTGGCTTTAATTTTGGCTTATCTGGAATATATTGAAGAATTTCTGCTACCATCTCACAAGATGAGGATGCATATGGTTCAATATAAGATAAAATCGCATTGCCAATGATCTCACTTGTTTGTCGATGATGATCAAAAACAACAATGCTCTTTGCCAGCTCTAATAATTCAGGACATTCCGTATAACTTGGACGATTTACATCGACTACGACTAATAAAGTGGAAGACTTGGTCAAATTAATTGCTTCTGCGCTATCAATAAATAAATCCTCTTCATAAGAATCGTCTTCCATAAAATTATTTAAAATTGGTCGAATGGAAATCGTTGCTTCATTAATAACAATGTGTGCTTTTTTATCAAGGGTTTTTGCCAAACGATAAATTCCTAATGCAGCTCCAATAGAATCCACATCTGGAAATCGATGCCCCATAATGACAACTTCATCTTTTGTTTCCATAATTTCTCTTAAAGCATGGGCTTTTACCCTTGCTTTTACTCGAGTACTCTTCTCCACAACTTGGGTCTTACCACCGTAGTAGGAAATCTTATCTCCATCTTTTACAACTGCTTGATCTCCACCACGTCCAAGGGCTAAGTCCATAGCAACTCGTGCAGATTCATATGCCTGTGTATAAGTAGTGCTATTGATTCCTAAACTAATACTTAAAGTAACCGCCAACTCATTTCCAATATTAATGGCTCTTATTTCATCCAAAATAGAAAACTTCGTAGACTGAAGCTGTGGCAAATATTTTTGTTGAAAAACAACGATAAACTTATCCTTCTCAAGCTTCTTACAAATAGCATCTACATTTTGCATATATTTATTAATTTTTCGATCGATGAGGGCGACTAACAGTGACTGCCTCACCTCTTCAATACTATCGAGGACTTCTTCATAGTTATCAATATAAATCAGACCTGAGACGAGCCGTTGTTCTTTGTTCTCTTTAATATAATGCTGTAATTCGGTTTCATTGAAGAAATAAAAGGCGATCATAGAATTGGCTTCCACTTCTTCTTTTCCGCTTTCTTCTTTATTGATCAAACCTTCTACACAAACTCGTTTCATTTCCACACTATAAAATTTTTCATTATAGAGCAAAGGAACTTTATTTTTTTCTCCCTCTTCTGGAAATGTGTCTTTGGACAGTTCATTAAATATCTTTTGTACATGATTTTTTGACTTCCAATCGTCTTTTGTGATCATCTCTTTAAATTCATTGTTATACCATAAAATTCCTCCCTCTAAGTCGGTTAGAATATAAGGCAATGATAAATCCTTTAATAATTGTTTTTGAACTTGCCCATGCTCAACCGCAAATTGTACAAGTTCTGCCATAATTTTGGGCTTTAATTTAATATAATATGTTACGAGGATTCCTATATAAATGACCACAAAAACGGTTGCAATAACTCCTGATTTTGTACTTTGAGAAAATAAAATTCCCACCATCATCAAGAGCAATATCGCTGAAAGAATCGGATTCTTTAAGAACTTCTCTATCTGCCAGCTCAATATTTTTTTATCATTCATTTTTAACCTCCAATATTCCAAAGAACAATAGGAACATTATCCCGCTCTTTGCGAACATTATAGCATATCCTTACGCATTTGTAAAAAATAATACTATGTTTAGAAAATCAAATAGGGAAATCGAAAGCTTTTTACGAACTATGATTTCCCTAAAAAATAATGTTTTAATTTTAATTGCCAATCTTCTTACTATGCAAGAAGAGAATATTCTTCTAAGTTCCAAACTTTATCTACAACATCTTGATAAAATTCTGGCTCATGGCAAATCAAAAGAATACTGCCTTTGTATTCCTTTAATGCTCGTTTTAATTCTTCTTTTGCATCCACATCTAAATGGTTTGTTGGCTCATCTAATAATAAAATATTTGTCTCTTTATTGATGAGCTTACAAAGTCTTACTTTTGCCTGCTCACCACCACTTAATACGCGAACTTGGCTCTCAATATGTTTTGTTGTAAGACCACATTTCGCTAAAGCTGCACGCACTTCATACTGACTATAAGACGGAAATTCCTTCCAAATCTCTTCAATACAAGTGATATTTTTGTCTGGTGTCATCTCCTGCTCAAAATATCCTTGATATAAATAATCACCTAAATGACTTTTTCCAGAATATGCTGGAATCAATCCTAAAATACTCTTTAATAACGTGGATTTTCCAATTCCGTTTGCACCGATTAATGCGATTTTTTCTCCACGTTCCATTCGTAAATTAATTGGTTTTGCAAGAGGTTTGTCGTATCCAATCACCAAATCCTCCGTTTCAAAAATCACTTTTCCAGCCGCTCTTGCTTCTTTAAAATGAAATTCTGGCTTTGGTTTTTCTTTTGCAAGCTCAATAACTTCCATCTTATCCAATTTCTTTTGACGGGACATGGCCATATTCCTTGTAGAAACTCTCGCTTTATTTCTCGCTACAAAATCTTTTAATTCTTCAATTTCTTGTTGCTGTTTTCGATAAGCGGCTTCTAACTGGGATTTCTTTACTGCATAAACTTCTTGGAATTTATCATAATCACCAACATAGCGATTTAACTCTTGATTTTCCATATGATAAATTAAATTGACAACACTATTTAAAAATGGAATATCATGAGAAATTAAGATGAAAGCACTTTCATACTCTTGTAAATAACGTTTTAACCATTCGATATGACCTTCATCTAAGTAGTTGGTAGGCTCATCAAGTAATAAAATGTCTGGCTTTTCTAATAATAATTTTGCTAACAATACTTTTGTTCTTTGTCCACCAGATAAGTCCGTAACATCACGGTCAAGACCAATATCCGTAAGTCCTAAAGCTCGTCCTACTTCTTCTACCTTAGAATCAATTAAATAGAAATCATGATTCGTTAAAAGATCTTGAATGGTTCCAAGCTCCTCCATCATTGCCATCATCGTATCTTCATCTGCTGAGCCCATTTCATCACAAATTCGATTCATTTTTTCTTCCAATTCAAATAAAAAAGAAAAGGCGGACTTTAACACGTCTCGAATGGTCATTCCCTGTTGCAATACGGTATGCTGATCCAAGTAACCAACACGCACATTTTTTGCCCACTCTACTTTTCCCTCATCTGGCATTAACTTTCCAGTTACAATATTCATAAAAGTAGATTTTCCTTCACCATTCGCACCAACAAGTCCAATATGCTCCCCTTTTAATAGGCGGAATGATACATCATTAAAGATAGCACGATCCCCAAATCCATGACTTAAGTGTTCTACGTTTAAAATACTCATACTCTATTTCATCTCCTCCTTCAGTTAAAACTCTATTTTTCCTATCATTATCATTCATTTTTATAAAACAAAATTTGCTACCCCATTACCTTTTATTAGAATAACAACAATCATTTTATCGTATAACTAAGCATAAGGCAAGCATGGTTTCTGCCTCATTGCCTTCTGTAAATTCTCTTTTCTACATACAATGAGAAACTCGTTTCGCGGGCTTCTCATGTTCGTGGTTCCTATAACTATAACAGAACAAAGTGTGCGTTGCACACTCTTCGCGACTTTCGGTCACTCCTAGCAACGTACACTTTGCCGCGCGCGAGCAATTTGCAAAGCAGAATTACCTTCTTTGCGAGCTGCGCATCGTTCGCACGTAGTGCTTTTTTATGTTATAGGATAACTCTCTTTGCGAGGAATTTCCTATAACATAAAAATAAGGGACTATTCTATAGAATCTCTATACATAGTCCCTTATCGATGGTTAATTATAAAACTAAAAAACGAATTTCATGATTGAAAATAGAAGCGAACATTTTGGCTACTTACAAAATTATTCTTCTACTACGAATACTTCTTTACCCATTCCGCAAATTGGGCAAACCCAATCATCTGGAATGTCTTCGAAAGCTGTTCCTGGAGCGATTCCTCCATCTGGATCTCCTACTTCTGGATCATAAACATATCCGCATGGTTCACATAAATATTTTTTCATAATTCTAATCTCCTTTACTCATCTTTTACTATTTTTCATTATACTACTACTATTATACTACTTAATATTAACAAATGAAATGATTTTTATCATTAATCATTAACTTTTTATATTAGTAATGATTACTAATATTGTTCATGACTTTATTATACCATATTTTTTTATTATGGCAATAGTTTTTTTCAAATTTTTTTAATTTTTAAATTCTCACCTTTTATGACCATTTTTTTGAGCAATCTTTTAAAAATTAAACTTGGGAGATTTTTTAGAACGCCTCTTAAAAATCCTATTTTCTCCTCCCTTAATATGCGTTCTATGTATCATATTGTATCGGCACAGAGTACAAATACAACACTAGATAAACAAGTTACACCCAATCATAATATCATATGGAAATAGTTTTTCAGTTCTTTGAAAATCATCCAAATATTTCAAATAAAATTATCTATGAAAAAGAAGCGATTATTTTTTTGTCTTTTCAACAAAAAACCACATTAATTTCTTTTATAAAAGCCTGCCAAAAATAATTTTTAAAAATTTTTAATTTATATATTGATTAATCAATCTATTTATGATATGATAAGTTCATCAAGCAAAACCTCTCCTAATGTTATTGATGATGTACTACCTTCTTAACATTGAGAAACAATATTTCTTTCGTAAGAAAAGGAAACTTCCCTTATTTTCTTTTTCTTACACCTGTGCATAGGCACAGACCAAAACATTAGCCCTCAAAAAAAGCAGCGGATTCCCTTACTCCACTGCTTTTTTTATTTGCGCAAAGACAATGAGCCATAGACTAAAACAATCTATGGCTCTAACTTATTATGATTATGTAATTCTCAGCTACCCTTTATTTTTTTAGAATAGCCAACTTAAATCATCATACTCATCAGTACCTATTGTACAAGTACCTGTTGTCTTATCGGATAGTTTTTTTATCCTAATCTTATATGTTCCTTTTTTACGTATATTTTTATCACTAATTTTATAAACTTCTCCTTCTTTCAACTTCTTCGTTGTCCAACCTTTTCCAGGAAGTTTAATAGAAACTTCAATCGCTCCTGAACTACCTTCATCAAACTCAATATATAGCCCTTTTAGCTCACTAGATTTTTTTGCCTCATATTGATAATACTTTTTACTTCCTTTTTTATCGGCTAATGAAACATAGCTCGTAATCATCCTATTATTTTTTAAGACTCTTGGCTGAATAGAAGATGAACTATCCCTATCGGTATAACCAGATTTTTCAGTTTGAATCATAAAACAATTATTTTCTGTATTCACTCGGTAATAGTAGACCCCTTTAGGAACCACATATGTTTTGTAGCAAATAATATCATCTTTCCCCACAGTTTCTACTTTTGAAATTGGTTTCTTATTTTCATCGCAAAGAACTACTTGACTTTCTAAAAACTCAGTCCCTTGGAACAGAAAGTCAAGTTCACCTTGATTTTTCATATTCACCTTATAGTAAAGTGGCTTTCCTGTCGTTCCGCTAATTACAAAATTCAAATTTGTTAAAACCCTATCTTTAGTAGATAAAACTCCACCTTGTACTAAAAATAATGCATCATTTTTCAGTGTTCCTTTTATTTCTAATGTCAAGTAATAAGTTCCCTTTGTCACATCCATATATAAATCATCCGATGTACTTTCTGATAACTTCGCTTCTACCGTTCCAAGAACTTCTTTGCCCTCTTGGTCCTTGCTAAAACTATAGATAACCTTTCCTTTTTGCCCTTTATTTTCCGTCTGTACACTAAAAACGGCTTTTCCTGTATTTTTTACATTGACAGGAACGGTAACTTCTTTTTCCTCTTTACTTATTAAGATTCCATATGGTTTTTGCGCTATTCCACGTAAATCATCGATATCCTTTACTAACAGAAATGGAATTTTATTTACTTCTGTCGCCTTATTGGAGTCTTCATCATACTCTGCAATCTTAACTTCTGCCTTTACTTGCTTTGGCATTCCTACGAATATACAAAGACTCATCATTAATAGAACTCCTGTCAAAACTTGTAAGACTCTTTTTTTCATAGAATTTTCCTCCTGTTTCCCTTGCTCATTTTCCTTACTTTTTAACGGTATCATTTGATACTATTTTTTATTATAACAGTCCCTATATTTTAGACCTATAAATGAGCAAGTTCGTGATTTTGCATAAAAAAGAGACACCGAACTTCCATTGTGTTGTATAATGAAAATGAAATAATAATTATTTACAGCACTCACGAAAGGGGATGTCTCTTGCAAATACTATACATCATTCTTCCTTCTTATACAAGCAGTTAA
>DVIZ01000116.1 GCA_018710905.1 Candidatus Scybalomonas excrementigallinarum
ATGAAAAAGAAGAGATTTTTAATCGGTTTAAAACCCATGCAATATTTAGAAGAAGTTTTAAAGAACTAAAATAAAATTTTGAGCCTTGGCAAACAAAGGGGTGAAGAAAAACTTTCATGCGTTTGTCGTGCTAGTTTGCCAGTCGATGATGAAAAAATATATAAAATATGGTATAATATTTTGATAAAATTAAATGTAAAGAGGTTTATTAAATGGATAAAGCTTTTGATGCCGTGCTTCAGACCGAAGTTGACGCGGAAGTAATTGCAAAAACTTCATATAATACATTTGGTGACAGGTTTAGATATCAATGCCTGTGCTGTGGAGAAGAAGTATATCTGGCTGCGGCAGACAGCTCTGTAAAAGCTCCACATTTCCGTCACAGAAGGGGGAATAACGATATAGACTGTGAGCGTTATCTTGGACAGCCGGGAGCAGTAGAACATTATGTTTCTATAAGAAAGCATAACAGGGAACATATTGGGTTTTGTTTTAATATTGAACGCATGACCTTTGAGATATCTCTGATGTATACACCAGAAGAGATAGACGAGTATGCGATGAACGCAAGCAGACTGTCTTTCTATACAAAATATTATTCACAGCCATTTTTTACTTTACCGATCAACAGGGGCAACCTTATACCTGACGTTGGTAATTATTTTACTTTGAATGAGTACGCCAATGATTATTACATTTCAATTGACACCAGCAACGAAAAAGCAGTATATACCGAAATTATAAAAAGGGATTGCAAACTGAATATTTACAGAATAAAACAGTTAGATTGCCATTGTACACGCAACACATCGGATATTTTATATACGAATTACAATTATCTGGCAATTTCTGAGAATGAGGATAATATCAGAGAACTGACTAGTCTGCGAAACATTGAGACTGACGGTGATACTTTTTCATTTATAACCCAAGGCAGACAGTTCTATGCAGTAAAATTCGCTATACGATTTGTAGATTATCCATCTGGGATATATTTCCAGAATCAGAAACTTAAGGTGGAAGCCTCTGAAAATATGGCTATCTTATGGCCGCCAGTATTCACAAGGGATTCCGTATCCGTTTGTACAACAGAAAAAGTATATATATCATCAAGTTTTGAATTGATTCCTCATGGAAATGTTGATTCCAAAGGTGCAAATATACAAAATCTGTGTAAGGATGTATACGAAGTAACTTTCAAAGATCAGGTAACCATTTACGAAAAGAATGTTGAGAACAGGATTATTAAAGAAGAGAGAGTAATTAACGAAATCATATGTGAGGAACCACAGATTACTTATACTGATAAATACAGTGTTCCTGATACTTATGATTATTATATATTTAATCAGAATGGATGCACTAAGCTGACAACGGGTTCAAAAGTTTATCTTTCTGGGACCGACCGTATCATCGGATATAAAAATGGACATATTAAAGCTATTGTCCTAGCAAATCTAGGAGAAGCACCGGATAAAAAGTTGTTGATAAATGACATCATGAAATATCATCCTCAGTCAGAGCCTTTCGAACCAGATGATTTTATGGATATTGAGGCAGATGAAATAGTCTTGTCTTATATGGAGAGTTGTTACAGAAGTGGTCAGATCAATACGGTTATTAAACAGTACATTAAGGAGGGGCTGATTTGAATTATTTAATAGATCTTACAAAAGAAGAGATAAAATATATATGTACTGTTATCCCGCACCAGGAAACGGTGTCATATTTTAGGAAATATCCAAAGGAATTCACAAAGTTAAGACCGGGATTTCGTGTAAAAACACTCAATGAAGATATGGTCACCCGTACACTTTATGAATTCCGTAACAGAGATTTTGTTACATCCTATCTGAACAAACATATTGACAGATGGATCAAGGAAATTGATGAAGAGATGGAGAAAGCGAAGGAAGCAGGTCTTGACATGGAAGCATCATATATAAATGTGTTGTCTCGTTCCTTTTTTGCAGGGAATATTGCGCTTTTTTTTAAAATCAAAGGTGAAGAAAAGTCTAAAGACTACCTGAAGGTTTTAAGTTCTGCTGTGGCATACGAAGCTGATAATCGAAAAAAAGAAGAAGAAGAACTAGATTCCATAAAGAAAAAAATGATAGGACTTACCGAGAATCAGACAGAACTTAAACAGAAAATTGTCGATGGACAAAAGAGATTAGAAAATCTAAAAATATGTGAGAAAGAACTGAATGAAAAATTGGAAGAAAGTTCGCAGGCACTTGGTGAAGAGCAAGAGCGATGTAGGAAGATTGCTGAAAAAGCTGAGAAGCTGGAAACTGCACTCCAAAAGGCTCAGGAAGATGAAGTCTGGAAGTTATCAGAAATGCAGCAGAAGATTGATGGTCTAAGTTTAAGACTTGAGGAACAGGTTGAACAGGTTAACAGTTATAAAGTAAGCATTTCAGAATTGGAATCTAAGCTTTCTTATGCTGAGGAAGATATCCAGACTTGGAAAAATCAAGTAAGAACCCGTGAAAAGCAGATTTTTACATATAAAGCAGAGAGGGCAACTCTTTTAACAGATAAGGATGCTGATAAAAAGCAAATTAAAGAACTTAAAGAAGCTCTTGAACAGGCGTTAAGTGTTGAAAAAGCATATAAGGAACAGATTGCATTGCTTTGTTCAGATACAGAATCCCATACTGCCGAGAATGAGCTTACTTCTGCAGAAGCTGTTTCAAAGAAATATTCTGATAGTGAACGCCATATGCCTATGTGTCCTGAAGATATGGATGATTTTGTTGAATATTTTAGCTATAATCTTGAAAATATCAGCTTTGACCAGAGTGAGGATGGAGCTTTAGACTTTTTGGATTATCTTGAAAAGATATTTTTTCAGGGTATTCCATTACTGATAAAAAGAGGTCCGGGCATAAACCTTGCCAACTCTCTAGCAAATACACTTTATGGTGTGCCGGTTGCTGCACGTATACTGTATGCAGAAGATGCTAATATTCAAAAAGTTGAAGAATTCCTTACAGATACACCTGACAGAGTTGTTTGTATAGATGGATTTATTGGAAACTGCAATGTAATGGAACTAATTCCGGTGCTTGAACAGCATCGAAATAAGATCATTATACTTACCTATATGTTTGACAGAACGCTGACATTTGTACCAAATGAGATTCTCTCATATGTTCAATTTATTAGTGCTGATGTATTTAGTACTCTTTTAAGAATAAAGGATGTTACGGAAGACCCTTCAGAAATAAAAGAAAAACCCTATGCAAATAAAGGCTCTGTCAGAGCAGATACTCGTTTACAGAAGATATTTAGGGATATCGCATGTGAGTGCGGAATTGAAATATCTGCTGCTTTTGCAATGGCAGATATGATTGAAGACGAAAATCAGTTGAATGAAATGCTTATGTTTACACTCCTTCCATATGTATCAAAAGTCTTTGGAAAGAATCCATATAATTGTTCAAAGCGTCTTCAGCGTTATGCCGGAGAAGCAGGACGCAGCTTGAAGAAAGACATTATGATGAGGTGGTTTGGATAATGAATAAGTTGATTAATATTATGGCAGAGGATATGGATATCCGTCCTTATAATCATGAATTGGACGAATCCTTTGAATTCAGGGTAATCTATTCCGCCCTTGGTCTGTGGTGTCTTCAGTCGGCACTCAGTGAAAAAGAAAATAAAAAGGGAATTAGTAAAAACGCTCAGAGCATACTACTGCATACTTTGCTGGAAAAATATGTTAATCTTTGTCCGGAAATAAGGTCTTCTGTGTTTGGTTCAAGAAATATAGATATTGCTGTATTTATACGAAATATCTACGAACAGACTGGATATCTGATTACTCTGGATAATAATTACAATGTTTTAAACCGTAGTGGGGAAACGATAAAAATTTCAGATACAGCATATCTGTATCTGGGGCTTCCGGAGGTATCTTATAGAGTAAACGGTCTTGGTATCCATATAAAGAGTGGAAAAACAGAGATACAACTCAATGATTTCCTTGTTCGTGACAATCTAACACCTGAAGAATATTTAAAAGTGAATTTTGATGAGTGTGATTTTGACACACGGAACTTTGATATGAATGACCTTGAATTTTTTAATCCATATTACTATGGAAACGTGTCAAGTTCGTGGCATAGTTGCATGAAGTCAGATATTACGATGGCACGAAAGAGCAAGATGGGTCCATATTACAGAGTCATCCGCAAAGAGAACAATACATTCCTTTTCACTGAGCATAACAGTACAGATGATTTTGATGCTCTTACAGGAGCAGAATTTCGTAGAATCTACGTTGCACTTAAAAAGTATTATGATAATCCTATGCAAATTCTCATCTGTCCTATCGATAAGGAATACTCACATATATGTATCCTTGGACAACTTCCAAATAGAGAATATTATTACCTTCTCATGAATGCATGGCCGAAGAATGGATTTTTAGACCGAAACAATTTTATTATGCGAAACGATTTAACAGAACAGACGGCAGAAGTCCTTGGGGCGATAGGATTTACTGCAAGAAATGGTGAATTTTATGGATAGAAAGACGAATGGTGTACAGCAGTACTATCAGACAATTAGAAATCGATTAGTAAATTATATTAAATCGGATTATCTTGCGAACAGTGAGACGCTTCTCCTGTATGCGGACGAAATTTTAGGAGAAATGTGCCCTGAGGATATAAATATCGCAAAAGAGCCATATATTGAAACATCCTCATCCTACCGCAAAATAAACGATGGTATTAAAACAGCTAATATTACAGATAATGTGAAAGAAGTTCTATTGAAGCTTGTTGATGCGAAACTTGGTATTTATTCAACTCCTTTTGCGCATCAGGTAGAAGCTCTTACAAGCGCATTAGATGGAAAAGATCTATTTATATCTACTGGTACAGGTTCTGGTAAAACAGAATGTTTCCTTTGGCCAATAATTTCTCGTGCTATAGAAGAATCATTAAATAGACCAGATGATTTTAAGCTTCCAGCAGTGAGGACCCTCATTATCTACCCAATGAATGCACTTGTATCTGATCAGTTGGCCAGATTTAGAAAGATTATGGGTTCTGAAACTTTCAAGGAAATCTTTACATCTTCTTCAGATGCAGAACGTATCCCTCATTTTGGTATGTACACTGGAAGAACACCATATTCAGGTGATTCAAAAAAGCAAAGCAATATTAAACTTGCAGAAACATATCGCAAACAGTATCTTGTAGATGAATTCGCTACAGAAGAAGAGCAAAAAGCACAGTTAAGAAAAATTAATGGATTTAAGAGTATTAATAAATATCCGGCAAGAAATAGCGGCGAAGAAGGCCTGAAAAAGTTTATTGATAATCTTGAGAATAGCATTCATAAGCCAGACCCTTTCGATGCGGAATATATCACTAGATTTGAGATGCAGACAAATACGCCAGATATTTTGATTACCAACTATTCCATGCTTGAATACATGCTGATGCGTCAGATGGAATCAGGTATTTGGGATGATACGAAAGAATGGTTGAACAGTTCGAAAGAAAACAGGTTACTTATTGTGCTTGATGAAGCGCATATGTATAGAGGTTCTTCCGGCGGAGAAATTGCATTACTTTTAGATAGATTATTCTCACGTCTGGGTATCTCTCTTGATAAAGTTCAGTTTATCCTTACTACTGCGAGTATGCCTTCGGAAGATGAAGGGGCAATATCTGATTTCTTTAATGGACTTACAGGAAAGAGTTATTCTGAATGTGTTTCTCTGTTTGGTGATCATGAAGATATACGCACAGATTTCAAAGTTATGACGGATGCTGCGGCTCTGGCTTCTATAGGAACAAGTCAGGTGACAGAGAATGAGATTAGTGAACGAGTAAGAACTTTTGCACATAATGTTTTTCATATAGAATTGCCTTGCGATATTTCTACAAAAACTGCTCAGGCATGGTTATATGACAACCTTCCTGAATATCAGGCATTCGTAAAGTTGCACGAACTATGTAGAGAAGGTGCAAAATCTTACACGGCATTAAAAGATAAAATATTCGGAAATGCTGAGAATTCAGCAGATGCGCTTGATGCATTGCTCGTGATTGTTTCTCTTGCAAAAAAGAATGATGAAATTCTTTTTCCAGTAAGACTACATATGTTTGTTCGTGGTATACAGGGCTTATACGCCTGTTCTAACCCGTATTGTGGGTGTGAGGCAAAATATTCAGAAGAAGAAAAACTTCCTCTTGGCAGAGTTGTTTCTATACCACGTTATAAATGTGAATGCGGTGGAAGAATGTATGAGCTTGTAAACCACATTAAGTGTGGCGCACTATATTTTAGAGTTTATGTACAGAAGATTTCCGGAACAGGATACTGGTATGTATTTCCTAATAAAGGCCTTGGTGGAGGGACAAATGAATTGACAGAGATGCTTCTTTATGTATGTCCAGATGGATATGAATTAAGGAGTAAGGATAAGGTTGGCTACCTTGATCCACTTACCGGTAAGCTTTATCTTGATTATCAAAATGACGATTCTCTCCTTAAGGTTCTATATCCGGAATACGATGAAAGAAATAATCGTTTCACGTTTGGTTCTTGCCCGAAATGCAAAAAGATTATGCCATTAAAGAAACCAACAGATTTTGCAACAAAAGGAAATATTCCTTTTTACAACCTTACAAAAGCACAGTTTGAACTTCAACCTGCAAGAGATGAACAGTTGATAAATGAAGGGAAAAAAGTACTTCTATTCTCTGACTCAAGGCAGAATGCTGCAAAACTTGCTCTTGACCTTTCAAAATCGTCTGATGCTGATGGGTTCCGTCAGACAGTCATGCTTGCAGCAAAGAAACTCGCAACAGATGGAAGAGAACATTCTCTGAAAGAGCTTTATAATATGTTCCTTGCAGTGTGCGTGGAACAGAAACTGGAGTTTTTCTCAGGAAAAAGTGCTGGCATCTTTCATGACCATCTTGAAAAAGCCAGTAAGAGATTGAGAAGGGGCAGAGACATATCAAGGGAAAACTTTGATCCGTTACCATATGATTATTATGAACAGCTTTTGACCTTCTTTTCAGAAAGTCCGCGTTCTTTTAAGGATATCGGTCTTGGTTTCCTTGGGCCTATAGATGTAGTGCTTGAAGATTGTATTTATGAGCTTGAGGATGACTATGATATTGAAATTGATAAGGACTTCCTGTATTCCGTTTTGGTTCTGCTTTTCTGGGATGTTATGGATGGAAGCGCGGCACTTGGAAATACTATTGATGATGATATTAGAAAGAACCTGCCTGGTCGTAGCAAGATACAGGATTTTGGGTTGGGAGCAGATTTTATATCGTCGATTGATAAAAAATTTATCGATATTGTTAAAAATATAGTCGGACTTAGTGAACGGAAGATGGAAGAACTTCTGAAATGCATCAAGAGTTATTTCTTTGGTCCGGGAACAAATCAGAGATATTATCTTAAACTTGATGCAGTAAAGATTGTCATTACTGATAAAGACTTCAATTGGTATCGATGCGAAAGGTGTGGAAAGATATCGCCTTATAAACTTGATAGTCATTGTGGAGCCTGTTTTGAATCTCAGAATCTTCATGTGATTACAAATGATGACCTTTCAAGATTTGATTTTTGGAGAAAACCTGTCATTGCAGCAATCGAAGGAGAGGAAAAAATTCATACCATTGACACGGAAGAGCATACAGCCCAATTGTCACATAAAGAAACGACTAGCGATATTTTAAGCAGGACCGAAGATTATGAAATTCGATTCCAGGATATTGATGTCGGTGAATTTGGTGAGGATTCTATCGATGTTTTAAGCTGTACAACAACAATGGAGGTTGGTATCGATATCGGATCCCTTACTGCTGTAGGATTAAGAAATATTCCTCCAATGAGAGAAAATTATCAGCAGAGAGCTGGTCGTGCAGGACGAAATAATTCTGGTATTTCTACAATTGTTACATATGCATTTGGAGGCGTACACGACAGTCATTATTTCAAGCATCCAGACGAGATGATTTCTGGTGCGCCAAGAAAGCCTTGGATTGATAGAAATAATCCTAAGATTGAACAACGTCATTACAATATGAAAGCATTAAATAGTTTTATGTCGACGAAAAGAATGAAAGGTCTTTACGACAGCATCGTAAAAGTCGGTATCGTTACTTTCTGTGAAAAGTTTGTTGATCTTTTCATTGAACATGCAAGCACACTTGATTTTCCAACGGATGGAACTATCGAGATGATATGTAAGCTTCGTGATATGGTACTTGCAGAGGGTAAGCGTAACGAGTATTTCAATGGAGACGACGAAACCTCTGCGTTCGATGTTTTTTATTCAGAGGGATTTATACCTTCTTATTCGTTTCCAAAGAATGTAGTAAGATTCTGCGTTGAAAAAGATTCAGAATATGGAAGAAGAGCACCAAAGGATATCAGATACGCTCCTGAAAGAGATATTGCGGTTGCAATAAGCGAATATGCCCCTGGACGTTTTATTACAATTGATAAAAAGATCTACAAGAGCGGAGGCTTGTATTCAAACCCAAGACCGAAAGGATTTGAACAGAATCAAGCTGAATATTATTTCACTAGCAAGGATTATAAAAAAGACATCATTGTATGTTCAGAATGTAACTGGTTTGGCGACGTGCAGGAAGAATATACCGAATGTCCTTACTGTCATGCCCCAGTTGACCGCCGTACCATGATTAAACCATGGGGATTTGCTCCTGTGAAAGGAGATCCTGTTAAATACGAGGATGAGGAAGAGGAAAAGACATACGCTGAAGCTCCATATTATTCTTATGTACCAAAAGATACTGAGATGAAGGGCTACAAGCAGAGTCATATTCGATTCGCTAATCTCGAGAACCGAAAAGTTCTCACTGTAAATATGGGCAAGAAGAAAAATGGATTTAACATCTGTACAAAATGTGGTGGCGCAGAAGTAGCAGAACCGCTTCCAACAGGCGATTTCCATTTCTCTCAGCCGTATCATGATCGTTATCTTTGCAGACATGAAGGAACAGTGGCTACAAATATTTATTTAGGCTACGAATTTCTGACAGATATGTTTATGCTGGATATCGAGTATGACTCTGAAAAACTAGTATCAAGATATGATAGCGAAGAAAAGAATATTTTAAGATCTGCTGCTACAACTCTTCATGAAGCAATCAAAAAAGCGGTATCTCTTTCACTTGATATCGACTACAATGAGATAAACGGTGGATGGAGAACAAGATATGAGGACAATGGGGAAGCGCATATTGAAATGTTCTTCTACGATAATCTTACAAGTGGTGCTGGTTATTCTTCTTTGATTGGTGAAGAAGGTGTGCTTGACGATGTATTGGCCCGCACAAGAGGCATATTAGAGGGATGTTCTTGTTCACGATCTTGCAGAAACTGTCTTGATAACTTTTATAATCAGCGAAATCATGATATTTTTGACAGGACGCTTGCGATTCAGCTTTTTGATTATGCACTGAAAGGGAAATATCCCGACGATTATTCTCAAGATGAACAAAAAGCATTCCTAGCTCCTCTTAAAAAACTGCTCAGAGAGTCAAAAGACGTATCATCAGAAGATGGTATCGCATTCGAAGTCATCCCAGCATTGAGAAAACGTATCAGGGATGAAAAAGGAAAGCTGTATCTGAATCCATATAATTTATCAGACTGGCTTCCAAATGCATTTATGGATTATCTAGGAAAGATCCATGAATAGCACAAATTAGGCAAAGGAGGTGATATATATATTTTATTCCCCATTAAGATATCCGGGTGGAAAGGGTAAATTAACCGCATTTATGGAATATATGATTGACAGGCTTGGACATCGAGGCGGAACATATATTGAGCCTTTTGCGGGTGGTGCTGGTATTGCTGTAGAACTGCTTCTCAGAAATGTCGTTAGCCGAATTGTTATAAATGATTATGACAAAGGTGTATGGTCATTCTGGAAAGCAATACTTACAGAAACAGATAGATTTATTGAACAGGTTCGGACAATCCCTCTCACCATGGAGGAGTGGAGTAGACAACGTGAGATATGCATTAATCAGAATGATAAATACAGCTTTGAGCTTGGTTTTGCCACCTTTTATATGAACAGGACAAATCGTTCAGGTATTATAAAGGGCGGAGTCATCGGTGGGCAGGAACAAGCTGGAGATTGGACAATGGATGTCCGATTCAACCGTGAAGAATTGATAAGCAGGGTTCGGAACATAGCAGAAAGAAAGAAGGATATCAAATTATATAACAAAGATATCAATAGTTTCATTACGCATTATGTTCCAGTATATGAAGACAATGCCCTTATCTATTTTGATCCTCCTTACTACAAAAAGGGAAAACAGCTTTACATGAATTTCTTTAAGCATGAAGACCATATCCGCATTGAGGAGACTATCAAGGAAAAGGTAACCTGTGACTGGATCATTACATACGATGATGTACCTGAGATCGAGGATATATACCACGATTATGTTCTTTACCTGTATGATCTGAACTATAGCATCTCAAAGAAATGCAAAGCAAGTGAGCTCATAATCTTTAAATCAGGAATAGAGCCCCCTTGTAATGAAGAATTATGCTCAAATGGGATAAATATTCATATTCGACCGTTTAGGAAATCAGAAGAATAATACAAATTAGCAACTTAGTAAAAATGGTTGTTTTGTAGAAATTCTTACAAAACAGACAACGTCCGGAAAATTAATAAATTTGTGACTTGTATAAAAATGAGTTGATATTTTTTTAAAGGCAGCATATAGTATTCTTAGATAGAAAACTATCTTCAGGAGAGTTCCTGCCATATAAGTGGAGGATTTTAAACTCAAAGGGAGCGTTAGCTCCCTTATTTTTCTGCTTCTAAGTCGATAGTTGGAGTGGATGGTTTCTACAATCCACTCATCTGCTACAGTTTCAGAACTTTTAATAAAGTTGTACCCAATTACTATTCCTTGTTATAATGGGGAAGATTGTATTTCATGTTATTTTACTATATAATGAGACAGAATAATAACTTAGAATTTACAGGAGGAAAGATAGGGTGGATAAATATTTTGCATGGTTTGGTTTGCCAGGTTCATTGGTATTGACGACGCTTCTATCCATTACTGCTATCGCTTTGGCCATTTGTTTTCGTACAAAGGATAGAAAAATAGCGGCTTTTGCTATGGTGTGCTGTTCTATGGGTGATATTGTGTTAGCTGGTTACTTTGGACTGGACGAGCTGCTTGGAACTGGTGGTTTTTATGTAGGAGCTGGAATCTTTATTATAGGACACTTAATTTATATAGCTGCGTATATGGTGCAAATTCGTACAAATAATTATACATATAAAAATAAAGGTTTTTGGTGCGGAATCGTTTTTACCGCAGCAGTATTTTTAGTGATTACCGTTTATATGGTGGCAAATGGAACTTTCCCAGGAATTACCATGTACGGAATTTGTATTTTGTATGCTTGTATTATTGGAGCGGATTTGTCAACAATTTGGTCATTTTCCTATTCTGCGTGTTCTAAGAAATCTTTTGCTGCGCTCGGCGTGCTTGTATTCTTCGTTTCCGACTTGGTAATTGGAATTGGAAGACTATGTGGAATCAATGACTTTGATGTGTTGATTTGGTGGCTTTATCCTATTGGGCAGTTTGTTGTCATACTCTGTGCATAATAATTTTTGAAACTATTTAGGGTAATTGGAAGTGAATAATAGGTTTCATATTGTAAGATTAAAACATAGTTTGCCAAAATTGAATAAAAGAAGAGATAACCCCCGAAAATACTGATAAAATGAGCATATTCGGGGGTGTTATATGGTGTTTCGTAAAATATCTTTAATTATTTTCAAGGTTATTATTTTGAAAATAATATTGGAATGCTTTTGCGATATATTCAGAAGCACCAGCTCCATATTTTTTATCATTTACAGCTTTCACTAAATCATTTGAATAGCTTTCTACTATCATGTTCCAGAAAGATGGATTCATACTTGAGCAAGAAGTAGTCTCTTGTGTGAATAACACTATTTCTTTGACAATCGCTTGAATTTCTTCGGGAGCAACATCTTTGTTCCTATCAGAGGTTAGTCTAGAATACAGAGCATCGCTTTTCTGTATCAGATCTTGATTGTTTATTTGTTCATTTTCCATAATTTCTGAGAAATGTTCTAAATTATATTTCATAGTCTCTGTATATTGCTTTACACTTCCGAATTGTTTTATGGCAAGTTTAGCTACTTCGGATTCATCCTCTTTAACTTTCTGAATAAACATATTAAAATTGTCAATACTGCCCCAGTGTTTTATAATTTCTTCTGCCTTATTTGACTTGAAATTTTCTAAAGCATTGATATAATCAGATAAATCAAATTCTTTAAAACTCATATATTGTTCTCCTTTTTCTAAGCGCTCAAGAAGTTTTATAAGTCTGTTAATTCGATTACGCTTTAATAAGAACAGCTCTTTCTGTTTTTTAAAGGCGGCAATTCTGTCAAAATCGGGTTTCTTTAAAATTTCATCAATTTCTTTTAGTCGAAATCCTAGTTCTTTAAAAATAATCTGATAATTTTAGCTAAAATCATTGATAAAATCGTACGATTTTGATATAATAATAGTACAGAGAAAGGAAGTGATTCTATGTCAATTACAGCAACAGAGCTGAAAAATAACTTAGGTAAATATTTATTATTGTCTGCAACAGAAGATATATTTATTACGAAGAATGGAAAAATAATCGCAAAATTGACTAATCCATATCAAGACAGAGTGGAAACAGCAAAGTCTTTATTTGGTATTCTGCCAAAGGATGCTGATTTGGATGGAGCAAAAGCAGAGAGGTTGGGTACTAAATAAATGAAAATTCTTGTAGATACAAATGTTATCATTGATGTACTGACTTCCAGAGAACCGTGGAATGTGAGTGCTGAAAAGATATTCCTTCTTGGGGCAAATCATATCGTGGATGTGTATATCACAGCTAGCTCTGCAACAGATATTTATTATCTGGTTAGGAAACATTTGCATAATGCCCAGGCTGCAAAGCAAGTTATGGGTAAGTTATATTCTCTTATGGGAATATTGGAAGTAACAGGAACTGATTGTGTGGAAGCAATAGCTTCATCGATTGCAGACTATGAGGATGCAGTTGTGGAGAAAGTGGCATCCAGAAAAGATATGGACTATATTGTCACTAGAAATATAAAAGATTACCAGAATGGTAGTGTAAAAGCTATTTTATCAGATGACTTTATAAGACTGATGGAAGAAGATGATTAGTAAGGAGAGAGTATATTTATGCCTGAAAATGCAGCCAGACTTTGAAAAAAGTCTGGCTGTTAGTGTAAAATATAAGTATGTGATTACCGATTTTAATTCCAACATCGAAATTTAGATTTGAAAAGATAGAGGATATCACAAGAAGTAATAGATGATAGGTTATAAAATATGGGATTATGATGAAAAAGAGGAGGGGATTCATAAATGAAAGCAAAAATATTAGAAAAAGACATAACAGTAGGTGTATTTTCATCTTCGTCACCTATTTCAGCTACTGTTCCAGTTCGATATGAAAGAGGTGTCCAGTATTTAAAGTCTAGAGGATATCATGTAATAAATGGACAGCTTTATGGGAAAAAGGATAGCTATCGTTCTGGAAGTATTATAGAGCGGGCAGAAGAATTTAATCAACTTCTTTATAATGATGATATTCAAATCTTAATGGCTTCCATTGGGGGAAATAATACAAACTCAATATTACCATACATTGATTATGAATATTTGAAAAAGCATCCCAAAATTATTGTTGGTTATTCTGACACGACGGCATTATTACTTGCTATTTATGAAAAAACAGGTTTAATTACATTTTATGGTCCGGCAGTCGCTTCATCTTTTGGTGAACTACCTCCATTTGTGGACTGGACTTTTGATAACTTTCATTTGATGATGAAAGGAAATATGAGATTTCCATATTGTTATGAAAAGCCATCAGTTTGGACGGATAAATTTATCAATTGGAATGAACAAAGCCGTTCTAAAGAACAATATGAAAATGACTGGATATGTGTGAGTCCTGGGGTTTGTCAGGGACGATTGATAGGTGGAAATTTGAATACAATGGAGGGATTTTTTGGAACAGAATATATGCCAGAAATTAAGAAAGGTGATATTTTATTTCTGGAAGATTCCTTAAAAGATGCCTGTACGATTGAACGTTCTTTTTCGCTTTTAAAACTTGCGGGTATATTTGAAAAAGTGGATGGTATTATATTAGGTAAACATGAAAAGTTTGATGATAATGGAACAGGGAAATGCCCTTATGAAATTCTTTTGGAAGTAATGGGAGATGTATCAATTCCTATATTAGCAGATTTTGATTGTTGTCATACACATCCAATGCTTACATTGCCTATTGGGTGTTATGTTACACTGGATGCAACACATAAAAAAGTAATTTTAATGGAATCACCATTAATTAATAATTGACAGAATGTAAGATTTTTTAATATTGTATTTTGTATTGGATAATCCGTAGTTTGCAAAGAAGATAATTTTGCTTTGCAAACTGCTCGCGCGCGGAAAACTGTGTAATGCACACTTTTTTTGAGGTGTAGAAGGAGGTCACAATGAAGGAAGTTATTAAGTTGGTGAAAGAAAATGAAAAACCATGTGTTATATCTCGTAGATTTCGACAAGAGGACGCAGAAGAAGTAAGCACATTAATAACAAGAAATTTCATAGAGGTCAATAGTAAAGATTATGGAATAAAAGCAATGCAAAAGTTAGTAGAGGAATATAATGCTGCTAAGATTATGTCAATAGCAGAATATGCACATATGTATGTATTTGAATGGAATAAGCAAATTGTTGGTGTTGGAGCCATTTCCAGCTACTGGGGAAGTGAAACAGAGAGCATTTTATTGACAATATTTGTGTTACCAGAATATCATGGAAAAGGAATTGGAAGAACAATCATTCATACTCTTGAATCGGACGAATTATATACCAGAGCTACTAGAGTTGAGATTCCATCATCTATCACAGGAACCGAGTTTTATAGGAGATTTGGGTATGATTACAAAAATGGTGTGAAAAAACTTGATGAAGAGGGACACTATAGATTAGAGAAGTTCAAAGAGGTGTTCTATAATGCGGACGGAAGTGGTAACGTTGACGAATATGTGTATGATATATGATGATAAAGGAAATGTTTTAGTGCAGGATAAGGTGGATGAAAAGTGGGGAGGTCTTACCTTTCCTGGTGGATATATTGAAAAAGGAGAATCCTTTGTAGATTCCGTAATTCGTGAGGTATATGAGGAAACTGGACTTACGATAGAGAAACCAAGAATTTGTGGTACGAAAGACTGGGAGAGAGAAGATGGATCGAGATATTTGGTAGTGTTTTATAAAACAAATCGATTTCATGGTGATTTAAAGTCTTCAGAGGAAGGGGAAGTCAAATGGCTGTCATTGGAAGAAATGAAAAGAGGGAATCTAGCAGATGGCATGGCAGATATGTTAAGAGTTTTTCTAGAAGATGATATCAATGAATTTCACTATATGAAAGAAAATGGAGAATGGAACTACGTATTGAAATAAAAATAGCGAAAGGAAAAAATAGTTATTTTTAACATTTTAGATTAGATACAGATATTGTCAGGAGGTATTAATAGAAATGTATGATTGTGGATTTACAAAGGAAAACAACTGGTTTCGATATCGTGCTGCTGCAATTATAATCGAAGATGATTGTGTATTATTTGCGGGAAATGAACATGAGGATTACTATTATTCCATAGGTGGTGGAGTTCATATGGGAGAAAGGGCAGAAGATGCGGTTATCAGAGAAGTGTTTGAAGAGACAGGGGTTCATTATGAGATTGATCGTTTGGCAGTGTTTCATGAGAATTTCTTTCATGAAAATAGCGGAATATTGAAGGGGCTTAATTGCCATGAGATAAGCTTTTACTTTTTGATGAAACCAAGAGGAACGAAAGAGCTTCATAATGATAGTTATACATTTGGAGTAAAGGAGGAAATGCATTGGATTCCGATAAAAGATTTGGATAAGTATAAGGCATTTCCAAGTTTTTTGAAGGATTATCTAAGTAAAGAACATAAAGGAATTGAACATATTATTACAGAGGAATGATGGAAGAAGTTCAATTTGTTATATAGGGGTAGTATTATGAAAAGAAAATATAGTCAAGAAGAAGTGGAACAACTTATGAATGGTCGGATATACATAAACCCAGATGATTTGAATATTTTTGTAAAAAGAGGTATGTGTGCTTGGACTATAAACTTGGGAAATAAATGGGCTTGGGTTATTATTACTATATGGGCTGTATTTATTTTGCTCATTTCCTTAATTTGGTTTTAGCTGTTCATTTAGCTCTAGAACATAAAGATGAGAAAAAAGCACACTTTGGTTTACTATAGAAAAAGTTTTGGGGTATAATTTCTTTCCAAGAAAGCAATAAACGAAAGGGATAAGGTGATATATACATGAAAGGATATCAATTAAAAATAACAGTAAAAGGGAGTTCGCCACCTATATGGAGAAGGGTGGTGGTACCATCAGGAATTACATTTGCAGATCTGGATCAAATAATAGAGTATCTATTTGGATGGACTCACAGTCATTTATATGATTTTAGAATTCTAGATGAAGATTTATTGATTATCGAAGAGCCAGATTCTTATTATGAAGAAGAAGCAAACGTAGAAATAATTGATGATTATTTTTATGAGACAGCAAAAATAAATTATACATATGATTTTGGAGACTGTTGGGAGCATACGATTTTAGTAGAAAAAGAAGTGGATTATGATGAGAATTTTCCAATCGTGTTGAAGTCAAAAGGTCCGAATTTAATTGAAGATTGTGGAGGAATTCATGAATTTTATAATGTAATTGATATGGCAGAGCCATTTGAAATAGACGTTGCTAATCGTTATATGAAGGAACATATGCTTTTTCAGCGGAATGATAGTTACAAAAATGTAATTGATATGCCAAATCAGTCTGAAGATGCTCTACTAGAAAAAATAAGGGAATGGGAAGAAGAAGGTGAGGAAGTCTTCCAAACGTTTGAAGAATTTCATGAAAAATTGATAGAAAGCTACGTGCAGAACTTCTCATTAGAGGATATTTTTCAAGATTATTCAAAACGAGAGATTATAGAAATGGTAAAAGAAAACCATTTTAGTGGATATAGTTCTTTTAAAAAAATGGAGTTAGTGGAATGGTTTGTAGAGAAAATTATGGATAATTCTTATATGGAGCAAATCATTCGTCAGTCTAGCAAAACAGAAGTGGAACTTTTTGAAAAAGTAATACAAGAAGGGCATTTGCTGTGTCCAATAGAATTATTAGAACATGTAGGGATATTGTTTCAATACTGTGGATATATCCATGGGTATTTGATTGTACCAAATGACGTAAAGAAGAACTATAAGAAAATATGTAAAAATGCACCATGGAAGAAAGAACGGGATAGGAAATGGAAAATACAATCTTATATTAGAAGTTGTATTGACTTTTATGGTGTTCTATCATTTAAAGACATTGCAGATATCTATAAACATTATGAGAAACGAACCGTTACAGAAGAGGAATTAAGGCAACTGAGTGAAGAAGTATCAGAACAAGAAGAATGGTCTGTGAAAGAGGAGTTGTTAATGGATGAAGCATTGGCAGAAGATCAAATGTATCAATTTGTATTACAAGAACAGAGTGGGTTGCCATATTATATGCCAAAATCAAAAGAAGAGTTTCTAGATGGCAAATTGTTAGGCGGAGAAGATGTAGACATATTGATACAGGGTTTCGCTCAGTTTTTAAGAACGAATATGTTCGTATCATTGCACGAAAGCCAGACAATGATACTTTTAGTAGAAGACATGTTAAGACATAACCGTAGTATAGAAGAAATAAAAAATACC
Source organism: Candidatus Scybalomonas excrementigallinarum (assembly GCA_018710905.1). Lineage (GTDB taxonomy): Bacteria > Bacillota > Clostridia > Lachnospirales > Lachnospiraceae > Scybalomonas > Scybalomonas excrementigallinarum. The sequence continues at coordinate 17,949 of DVIZ01000116.1, forward strand.
ATTTTAAGATTCAAAGATCAAAAAGTCAATAAGAGACTAGAGGGAGAATTAGTTGGATTTCTCATGTGTTTTTCTGATTGTACAAGAAGATGGGAAAATAAAGGATTTACTCCATTTGAACGAGAGGAAATGGACGAGAAGAAAAAGAGAACTGGTCTTAAGACTTTATCCAGTCAAGCCTATGAAGAGACAATGAAAATAGATAATGTGATTCCATTTGAAAAAGAAAAGAAAATATATCCAAATGATCCATGTCCATGTGGAAGTGGAAAGAAATATAAACATTGTTGTGGAAGAAAAAAATGATGAGAAACATGCTGTGTGAGCTTCTCATGTTCTGTTTATAGGAGTTGTCGAAATTCGCTCTAGAAAACAAGAGATTTCGTTCACATTTTATTTTACACTCAGGGATGCGGACAAAAATCTGGACTGTCATAAGGGGGCGAAAGGAGCCTTTTTATGTATTACAAAGAACAAAAAGCAGTGTAAACAGCTTCCGCAGTTTGCAAATCCTAAAGAGCATCCAAGAAATCGTCCGCATCCCCCTCCTTTAAGAACCAGCTCTAAATACCCAAAGATTTCGAATCTGTCCTTTAATCTTAGAGAAATCCCAAAGTTTCTCTGAGTTCTTTTTGCTGTTTGGATCATTTATTTTTATTTTGCCGTCTTTGTATCCAGTCAATACAATGAAATGTCCCGTTGTTGTAAAATCACCAGGTCCCATAATGGACACAATAGGATTCCCTACATTTAAATTATCAACAATGCGTTTTTCAACTAAAGGAATTTCGGTGACATCAAAACCAAGTTTTACACCACCTTCTGAAAATAGAGTCCAAGAAGAACCATTCCCAGTTGACGCATAGCCGTGGGATTCGGCAAATTTTGCCATGGAGCTTGGAGTCATCGTAGTATCACCTGTCAAATATACGGATACCATAGAAAGGCAAGTAGGCCCACAACCAGTGAGTCCCAAGAGATCGCCGGAATACTGCTCGTAACCCCATCTCTGATCCCATTGGAGAAAAAGTGGAACAGAAGAAGTGTTAATAGAGTCTAATGTTGCAGCAGGAGGGTTGTCTTTTTTTAATGGATATTCAAACACAAACTGCTTTGTTTCTGGATTTCTTTCATAAAGTTCAAAGAGTTTCTGTGGATAATCAGAGAGAAGAAGTCCATGTTTTTTGGCATATCGTTTTAGTTTTGGTGTTCCTTGTGAAATTGATATGTTATCCACAATACTATCCAATAAATTTCCACCTTTTCCTGTTGTTAGAGCAAAAATAATGCAGAAGATTGCCACAGTCCATAGAAGTTTTGGGTGGCGTTTTCTCCTTTTTACTTTTCTTTTGGGGGCGTGATTTGTCTTTCTTGTATACATTCTCGTTTGATGAGTTTGAGGTTTTGCTGTTGCATCTATTATTTTCATAAAAAGTCATCCTTTCTTGTATTCTTTCGACTTTTTTGTATTTCTATACTTATCATACAGAAAAGGACAACTTTGTTCTCTCATATTTTCAAACAGAATTCACAACTTTTTCTCTAGAAATTCTTACGATTTTCTAACATTATTTTGAGATGTTTTAATTTGTGTAGAATGCAATGGTTCACTATTTGTATTGTTTTGATTGTCCATGTTTTGGAAAGTATTTTCTGGAGTTTTAGGTAGCGGTAACTTTACGGAAAATGTCACCTGATTTCCGGTACTTTGGGCAGAAATTTCTCCACCATGGAGTTTTACAATCTCTTTTGCAATGGCCAGTCCAAGGCCCGCGCCACCGCTTTTTGTGCTACGAGAAGTATCTAGGCGAAAGAACTGTTCAAAGATTCGATTCAGTTTTTCTTCTGGTATTGTATTTCCAGTATTTTGTACCGTTAGTAAAAGGTGTGTTTTTTTTATTTTTAAAGCAATGGAAACCGTACTATTTGGATAGCTGTAGTTTACGGCATTTCTCAATAAGTTATCAAAAACTCTTTGAAGTTTATCCGGATCACATCGATAGAAATAGTCTGTTGGTGCATCCAGTTCACAAGTTAGCTCCTTGTCTGAAAACATCGGTTGAAATTCGAAAATAGTCTGTTCTAGCATTCTCGTCAGATTGATCTCTGAGAGCTCTAGCGTAAGATGAGTAAGGCTAAAGCGAGTGATTTCAAAAAATTCATTGATTAAGTCTTCCAGTCGTTCTGCTTTTTCTAAAGCCACACCTAAATATTTCTTTTGCAGTTTTGGAGAAATTTCCTCTTCATCATTTAAGAGTGTCAAATACCCGATGACCGAAGTGAGAGGGGTTTTGAGATCGTGGGCGAGATAGACGACTAAATCATTTTTGCGCTGTTCCGCTTCCATAGCCAATCGTTGGCTGTTTTTTAAATTATCTCGAACAGAGTTAAGATAAAGTGCCATAGGTTGTAATTCCTTTGAAAAGGCAAAGTCTTTTTTTGTATCGAGAAATAAACTTTCGGAGGCAATCAGAAATTCGTCTAAATAGCGACAAGCTCTTCTAAGAAAATAAATGCCTAGTCCAAGAGCCCCGACTATCACATAAAACAATAGTATGGGAGTTATAAACTTCCAAGCAGAGTGTACGAAGAGATAAAAGTCTTCCGTTCCATACCAGATTCGGCTTTTATAATGAAGATATGCCATAAGAATTGCTAGTGCTCCTATAAAAAGATAGAGAAGATAACATAGGATAAAACGTTGTACTAACGTATATTTTAGTCTTTGAGAAAGATGATAAATTTCTTTTTTACTTAATATTCTATTCAATTTGATACCCCACTCCCCATACTGTTTTAATATATTTTGGATTTTTTCTAGAATCGTTCATTTTTTCACGAATGCGACCGATATGAGTCATCACCGTATTGTTACTATTAAAAAATTCTTCGCCCCAGACTTGCTCAAAGATTTCTTCTGAGGAAACAACTCGTCTGCGATTTTTACATAAATACCACAAAATCGAAAATTCTCTCGGTGTCAGTATGAGTTCTTTTCCATTTAGTGTGCAAGAATGGGAAGTTAGGCTAATGGATAGACCACGGATATCGATCGTTTCCTCAGGGGATTTCTCTGTCATAACTTCTGGGTGGTTGTATTTTTCATAACGCCGAAATTGCGTTTTTACTCTAGCCACCAATTCCAGCGGATTAAAAGGTTTTGTAATATAGTCATCGGCTCCGATAGTGAGGCCAGTAATTTTATCAATGTCTTCTATTTTAGCGGTGAGCATAATAACTGGATAAAAATGTTTTTCACGTATTTTTTGGCACAGTTTAAATCCATCGATATCAGGAAGCATAACATCTAAAATAGCCATAGAAAGTTCTTCCTGTTCGATGCAAGTAAGAGCATCGGTGCCGTTGTCGAATTTGAGAACATTCCAGCCTTCCGCCGTCAAATATAATTCAACTAAATCAGCAATGGACTGCTCGTCATCTACGACTAAAATTTTTTTCTCCATGGTAGGCATCTCCTTTGTCAGCATTTTATCATAGAAATAGTATAACAAAAAAAGGTAGAAAATGACAGGCTAGAGATAGTTTAAGAAGTCGAGGAAGAATAAAATATCTGGTTATAGATATGTGGGTTTATGATTTTAAAGTGTTTGGAGTCAATAAGCTCGTTAGTGAACTTATAAAAAATTAATTTCAGAACTTACACACTTTTTTTAATCCTTATAAAATCCTTAGAATTGTATTTTATGCTAGTTATATAGGAGGAGAATACAATGAATGAAAATAATAAGAATATCGTAGAAATTAAAAATGTATCAAAAGCATTTCATAAGCAAAACGTGCTGAAAAATGTATCTTTAACGATACCAAAAAATTGTGTCTATGGTTTGCTTGGTCCTAATGGTGCTGGAAAATCCACACTTTTAAAAAGTTTAACAGGTATTATAAGGCCGACAAAAGGAGAAATCATATCCCTGTTATAATACAGGAACAAAAGTTAGAAGGAGAGATTTTGCTCATTCGTAAACAGATCATGCGTGCATGGAATAATATGGTTGACAACGCATTAGAATATACTGACAAAAATCGAGGAATTCGTGTTATATTTAGGGAATGTGAGAAACAAAATACACAGTATTTAGTAGCAAAAATTGTTGATTATGGAAAGGGATTTTCAAATGCAGAGCTAAAGTATGCTACGCAAGAATTTTATTGTGGAGACATGAGTCGTCATGATAGAAAACATCAGGGATTAGGGTTAGCAATAGCAAAACGTTTTATAGAAGAACAGGGTGGTTTTTTAGAAATAAGAAATTCAGATAAGACTAAGGGGGCAGAGGTTTCTTTATGGATGAGAAAAATTTAAAGTAAAAAATATAAGTTTTTTGACAGGAATTCTAGTATAGTAGTGAGTCATGAATGTTTATACAGTTCAGAAATAGGAATATAGTGTCACCTGTGATAGAGTTCTAAAAAGAGTATAAAATAAGGGGTATTATCCTTTGCTATACTTGGAAATACGATTTTATATCTGAATGAATCGCAAGAATTTAATAATGCAGTAAACCTAGTTCATGAATCTCTCATAAATAAAAAACTCCCTAGTCCTTTTCATATTTAGGAATAGGGAGTAAATTTTTATATGGAAATGTATCAGTGATTTATTTGCTATTTTTTATTAATATCTTTTCCTAGAAAATTTCAGTATTTTTTAGAGTAGAAACAAATTTTATTTATTGTTGGAAAAAAATACTACATATGTTTGAAGTTTCTTGAACACCGTCGGTTCCGTAAATAACACGATTGCCAAACTGTGTTAGAGTATTACCATTCCAGTCATAAGATAAATCTAAATAGTTTAAATCACTACTATTTCCTTTCCAAGACCAAGCGATCCAACCGACATTTTTTGCTCTACCAGATCTCATGATTTCATCTTCATCAACATCTCCATTTGAATGATATCCTCCAAATTCTCCAATTGTTAAACACAAGTTTTTATTTAATACTTGATTCATATTATTTTTTACGATATCACTGTTTCCTCCGGCGTATTCATACATATGAATGGAAAACATAGTATTATTTTTTACATCAGCTTGTAATACGGAAGAACCATGATCAAAAATAACTTGTGGATATTGCCCCCAGCCTGCACAGTCAACAATGAATGTATTGTTAATTCCAGCTTCTCGTAACTTACGAATGGCGAAGATATAACCGTTTTTCCAAGAAGTCCCATCATCCCATGTTCCATACCACTCATTTGCAATATTTACAATGACATAATTTTCATTTTGCTGTAATAAAGATTTCATTTCGATCCAGTAGTTGACAGCTTGCTCTAGGCTATAAGTATCGTCAGCGCCTGTTATATCATGTACTTCAAGAATAGCTACCAAACGATTTTGTTTGCAAATGGAAATCAATTCTTGTAATTCATTATAATTTGTTTTTGACCATTTTTGACCATTTGACACTACAATTCTGATACAATTAAATCCTTTATTTGCGATAGCAGGGATTGCTGTTTTATATTCAGATGGAAACCATGCATGTGGATAATTGACACCACGCATAACAAATTCCTTTCCATTTCCGTCGTATAATGTTGTACCACTTACTTGAAATCCATTTGATGCAGCAAATACAGATTCTGATGGTATAACTACTAGTAATATAATACAAATGATAAATCCAATATAAGAATGAATGAATTTCTTTTTCATAGGATACTCCTTTTCTGATTTATTTTTTGTCTCAAATATAACGATAGGGTTGTCAATATATAAGTGTCTAGATTTTTTTGATTATCAATCCTCCTCTAAATAAAAGAAAATTTCCTTCTTAATTTTTTAAAAGAAATTTTTTATATAAAACTTGTCTAAATAAAATGATTCTCTAGTTATCCTATGTGCACGGAAAAAGAAGTTTTAGTTTTGGGAGTAGATCTTCTTATAAAAATATATTCATTCTGCGTTTTTATTATTACATAATCTGTATTAAAACATATCATAGAATACATAGAAAAGAGGTATATAATCAATAAGTTTGTTTTAAGAATTGTGGGAAAAATAGACAATTTGAACACAATATTTGTTTTGGTATATTTGCATAAAAATCAAAACAACAAAAAACGAAAACATCGCATTTGTAATTATAAAAAAATATAAAAACTGTGATTTTGTACAATTCGTCAAAAATGAGCCCGAAAATGATAAAAACACATTGACATTTACTAAAAAACTTATTAAACTGTAGTTAGTTAATAGTTAAGTAAATTAAATATAAAGTTACTACTTAGTGTAGAGAGTAAGAAATAGAAAAAGTGAGGTAAATATTATGAAGTATGATTTTACAAGTATTATGGATAGAAGGGGGAAAGATGCCATTGCTATTGATGGTCTTGGTACGAGACCTGGTTTTGCACCAGAACCACCAAAAGAAGGATTTGATATTATTCCGATGTGGGTTGCGGACATGAATTTCCCGACAGTTCCTACGATTCCAGAGACGATTATCAAGCGTGTGGAACATCCTGCTTATGGATATTTTGATGCAACTGATACCTATTATGATTCTATTATCCGATGGCATGAGGAGCAAAACCATGTAACAGGACTTGAAAAAGAGTGCATTGGTTATGAGAATGGGGTATTAGGAGGAGTTATTAGTGCGTTAAACGTTTTGTGTTCTAAGGGAGATAAAGTGCTTATTCATACACCAACTTATATTGGATTTACTATGAGCTTGACAAACAATGGCTACGATATGGTGCACAGTCCTTTAAAGAAAGATGAAGAAGGCATTTGGCGTATGGATTATGAAGATATGGAAGAAAAGTTAAAGACCGAGAAAATTCATGCAGCGATCTTTTGTTCTCCTCATAATCCATGTGGTCGTGTATGGGAGCGCTGGGAATTAGAAAAGGCGATGGAACTATTTAAGAAATATGATGTATACGTTATTTCTGATGAAATTTGGTCGGATTTGACTTTGCCAAATCATCAGCATATCCCAACTCAATCCGTCAGCGAAGATGCACGAATGAGAACCGTAGCATTATATGCACCAAGTAAGACGTTTAACCTAGCAGGTTTGATTGGAAGTTACCACATTATCTATAACTCATGGCTCCGTGATAGGGTAGAAAAAGAATCTTCCCTTTGCCATTATAACGACATGAATGTTTTAAGTATGCACGCATTAATTGGTGCTTATAAAGAAGAAGGAAAAGAGTGGTTAAAAGAGCTAAGAGAAGTGATGGAAGAAAATATCACGTATGCCTGTGAATTTATTAAAACAGAGTTTAAAGGAGTAGAAGTTACAAAACCAGAAGGAACTTATATGTTATTTATAGATTGTGAGAAATGGTGTAAGGAACAAAATATTACAATCGAAGAAGTGGAAAAGAAGGCATGGGAAGTAGGGGTTGCTGTACAAGATGGAAGAATGTTCCATGGAGATTATGCAATCCGTATGAATTTGGCACTTCCACTTTCTAGAGTGAAAGAAGCCTTTGAACGATTAAAAACTTATGTGTTTTGTGAAGAACAATAAGATAAATGATAAGAAAATAGAAATAATTAAAAAAATAAAATAAAAGAAAAAGTGTGAATGTGAGAAGGAGGTATTTTTATGGGCAAGGTTGCAGAAAAATACAAAGAGGTAGAAGCGTATATCATTGAAATGAGAAGATGGTTTCATGCACATCCTGAGTTATCATTAGAAGAAAAAGAAACTTCTGCAAAAATTAAAGAGGAATTGACAAAGATGGACATTTCTTTTGAAGAGCTGAAACCAAACTATGGAATCGTTGCGACTATTGAAGGTGTAGAAACAGGAAAGACGATCGTAGTAAGAGGGGATATTGATGCTCTTCCAGTAAAAGAAGATACAGGCTTAGACTTTGCCTCTAAAAACGAAGGTTTGATGCATGCCTGTGGTCATGATGCCCACATTGCCATGTTACTTGGAACTGCAAAAGTCTTGAAAAGTTTTCAACTAATTAAGCAAGGATTCCCCTTCCTCAAAGAGCTTTAGCTCGTAGGTGGGGGAGGAATTGCTATTTTTTATGACTTTTTATTAAATAAAATTCAGTATTTATGTTATAATATAATTATACTGAAATATATCAATAATATATGAATAAAGGAGGTGAAACATAAAATGGAAGTTGTAGTTACTACAAAAATAAAATTATTACCTAATGAAGAACAAAAAGAACTATTATTAAAAACGTTAAAGCAAATGAAAGATGGACTTAATTTTGCATCAGAAGTGGCTTATAAAAACAACTTTTTAGCACATTCTAAAAAGTTACAAAAGTTAGTTTACAATGACCTTCGTGAAAAATTTGGTCTTAAATCTCAAATGGCATGTAATGCTTGCAATATAGTTTCTGGAAACTATGCAACTGAAATTACTAACAAAACTTTTAGCAAAGTTTTTTATAAAAATGCTAAGTTAGTTTATTCTTATGGAAGAGATTTTACATTTGCTAAAAATAATTTAATAAGTATTGGAACTTTAGAAAAAAGAGCTAAAATGCCTTATAGCATCAAAGGAAATGAAAAGTATTTTGATGGTTCATGGGAATTTGCTACATCTGAGTTAAAATACAAAAAAGGTAAGTTTTATTTACATATTTCTGTAAAAAAAGAGATAGAAGAACCTAAGATTTATAAAAATGTAGTTGGAGTTGACCTTGGAATGAGATTTCTTACTACTGCAATCGACAGTAAAGATAATCACCTATTCTATAAAGGTGGAAAAGTTACTAAAATTAGAGCAAAACATCTTAATTTAAGAAAGAGATTGCAAGAATGTGGCACAAAAAGTGCCAAAAGAAAACTTAAAAAACTAAGTGGAAAAGAGAGACGGTTTATGACTAATGAAAATCATTGTGTCAGTAAGGCACTTGTTCACTTTGCTGGGGAAAATTCTATTATAACTTTAGAAAATCTTGAAGGTATAAATATAACTACAAAAGTTAGAGATAACGAAAACCATTTTAGATATCATAGAATGAGTTGGGCTTTCTATCAACTTAGACAGTTTATAGAATATAAAGCAAAATTAAATAAATCTATTGTTGTTCATGTAAATCCTGCTTATACAAGCCAAAAGTGTCCAAAATGTGGTCATACTCATAAAGAAAATAGAAATAAAGATAAACATATTTTTGAGTGTAAAGCTTGTAGTTATAAATCTAATGATGATAGAATTGGTGCAATGAATCTACGTCAGTTGGGAATAGAGTACCACAGTAGAATAAATGAGAAAAATGAACAAACTATATAAGTATATCTTATGTAGTAGGGTAGTTATGTCATGCTACCTATTGTAGCCCATGCTTGAGGTAGGAGACTGACCAACAGTTGCAAACTACGTGTAGTGGAGTTACAAGCCCCCACCTCAACCATTATCTTCAGATAATAGTAGGTGGCGGGAAATTGACAATAGATAAAAGAATAGTATTAAGACAAGAAATGGTTTATATTGTATGATAAGAATAGAGATTAGTAGAAAGCTATGATTTCATTGTTGGAAAGAAAGGTTGAAAAAATATTAATTTTCGGTATATTGGAAGTAGCAAAAGAAAATGAGCAAAGGAAAAATAATAATTACCATAAGGAGGGGTTATAATGAGAACAATAGAACTTGGAAAAAGTAAGATGCAAGTACCTGTCATTGCCTCAGGATGTATGCGTATGAATGGATTAGATGAAAAACAAGCGGCTTTTTTTATAGAAAAAGCGTTATCTCTTGGTGTTAATTTTTTTGAGCACGCAGATATTTATGGAAAAGGAGAATGTGAAAAAATTTTCTCAAAAGCCATTGATATGAAACCATCGGTTCGTGAAAAAATAATACTACAATCAAAATGTGGTATTGTCCCAGGAAAAATGTATGATCTTTCAAAAGAACATATACTAAAAAGTGTGGATGAAATTTTAAAACGTTTACAGACAGAATATTTAGATGTGCTTGCATTGCATCGCCCAGATGCTTTAGTGGAGCCAGAAGAAGTGGCAGAAGCCTTTCGTATTTTAAAAGAAAGTGGAAAAGTACGTCACTTTGGTGTTTCCAATCATAAACCATTGCAGATGGAGTTACTCCATAAATATTTGGACGAGCCACTTGTTACCGATCAACTTCAATTTTCCATTACCAATTCTTCTATGGTAGAAAACGGATTAGAAGTGAATATGACAACAAAAGGTGCTGTTGATCGAGATGGAAGTGTACTGGATTATTGTCGATTCCATGACATTACCATTCAGACATGGTCACCGTTTCAATATGGATTTTTTGAAGGCGTATTTCTTAATAACGAGAAATTCCCTGAATTAAATCAGATATTGAAGGAAATCGCTACCCGATATGAAGTAACACCGACAACGATTGCGACGGCATGGATTTTAAGACATCCTGCTCATATGCAAGTCATTGCGGGAACGATGAATGAAAAGCGTTTAGAAGAAATTTGTAAAGCTTCTGAGATCACATTGAGTCGGGAAGAATGGTATCAAATTTATCTTGCTGCTGGACATAGGCTTCCTTAAATATAAATTTATTTATTATGTATTTTTCATTATGATAAAGTATGAAAAATAAGAGTGTAGAATAAAATAATTCAGGTGTGCAGTCAAAAGAAGAATTTAAGAATTTCTATTTGTACTCCATAAAACAGGTAATATGAAAGGTATTACCTGTTTTTTTATTTCATAGGAAATACCTTGTTACATTAATTTGCAAAAGTGCTGTTTCCTATGAAATAAAAAAGTACTACGTGCGAACGATGCGCAGCGAGCAAAGACGATAATTTTACTTCGCAAACTGCTCGCGCGCGGCAAAGTGTACATTGCTAGAAGAAACTTAAAGTCGCGAAGAGTGTGCAATGCACACTTTATTCTCGTTTTTATTCAACATTATATGACAGTGAGAGAGAATAACAAAGAAAAGTGCTCCTTGTGCATGGGTAAGGCATTCACTTGAAGAGGATTACAACTTACTTTATCATAAATGCAACTTAACGATAGGATTATTGAAATAATCTAGTTTTATTGATATTATCCACATATACTAATAAAAGGAGGAGCGATATGAGTATTATAAAGGTGGAAAATTTGACAAAAACATATGGTGATTTTGTGGCAGTCAATCATATTTCTTTTACCGTTGAAAAAGGAACTTTATTTGGTTTTTTAGGAGTGAATGGAGCAGGGAAAACAACAGTAATCAACATGCTCACTACTTTACTTGCGCCAGATGAAGGAACAGCTGAAATTTGTGGAGAAACATTAGGGAAGAACAATGAAGCAATACGAAGAAAAGTTGGGGTTGTGTATCAACAAAATTGCTTAGATGATATCTTAACAGTGGAAGAAAATTTATTGTGCAGAGGAATTCTTCATGGTGCAACAAGAGAGAAAGCTAGAACACAATGTAAAAAGCTGAGTGAAATTTTAAAGCTGGATGAAATATTAAAGAAAAAATATCGTATGTTGTCAGGGGGACAAAAAAGACGTTGTGAAATTGCGGCAGCATTAATGCATACTCCAGAAATATTATTTTTAGATGAACCAACAACAGGGGTAGATCCAGCAACAAGAGCTGATGTATGGAAGATAATAAAAGAGTTACAAAAAAAAGAGAAGATGACAGTTTTTCTTACGACACATTATATGGAAGAAGCGGCAGGAGCAGAAAATATCATTATTATGGATCGTGGAACTATTGTGAACTCAGGAACTCCATTCCAACTGAAAGAAAGATATGCAACGGATAAGTTGAGAGTATATTATAACGAGAAAAATAAAGAAGTATTATTTTCATGTTTCTTATCATTAGGAGAACAAAAGAATGTGGTGGTAATAGAGAATGGTATTTTAGAAATAGAGATTCCATCTACTATTAGTTCCATTCCAATTATAAAGGACATAGAACCATATATACAAGGTTTTGAAGTAATTCAAGGGAATATGGATGATGTTTTTCTTAATGCTTTAAAAAGAGATCGGTCAGTTCCCAAATCGAGATTATGTAGAAGATGAAAAAAATGCTCAATTATTGATTTATTCGTGGACAAGTGCAGGAATTATTTCTATGAATGCGGTTACTGTTACATTGGCAATATACTCTACAATGATCAAGGATAGAATGAGTGGAAAATTAAATTCTATTTATACGGCACCAGTGAGTCGTACCGTTATTACAGTGAGTTATATTGCAACAGCATGGATTGCGGCTATCATTGTTTGTGTTTTTACACTAATTGTTACAGAAATGTATGGTATTATACAAGGTTTAGAGGTTTATTCAATAGCACAGCATATACATATTTTGGGGATCATAGGTATGAATTCTTTTGTATACGCTACATTTATGTATTTACTGGCACTGATAGCGAAATCAGAAGGAGCATGGAGTGGGATAGGGACACTGGTAGGAACTTTAGTAGGGTTTTTAGGGGCAATCTATATTCCAATTGGTTCCTTGTCGGATTCCATACAGAGCTTATTAAAGTGTATACCGATCATTTATAGTACAGCATTATTCCGAAAAATGATGTTAGAGAGTATTTTAAAGCATACGTTTGATGGGATTCCAAAAAATGTGACTAGGCAATATCGAGAAGCTATGGGAATTGATATAACAATTTTTGAACATTCAGTGAGTGGCTTTGAAATAGGTATTGTACTTTTATTGATTGGAATTGCATTTGTAGGAATTGATGTATGTATTTTAAAATATAGCAAAAAAGTAGACAGGTAGGAGAAGAGAGTGAAGATTACAATAGAAAGCCCAAGTCTTGGAGAAGAAGATGAAATTATTATTCGATGTCATAATCTCGATGATAAAGTTATGAATCTCCTATATGCTTTAAAAAATGAAACAGTTCCCATCATAGGATATATGGATAATAAGCTCGTAAAATTATCTCCAAAAGATATTTATTATTTTGAATCCGTAGACAATAAAGTATTTGCATATACTCAAAATGCAGTGTATGAAGTTCGAAAAAAGTTATATGAAATCGAGAAAGATTTTTCTCATACTGACTTATTGAGAATTTCAAAATCGGTTATTGTTAACTTGGCTAAAGTTGCTTATTTAAGACCGATTTTTAATGGACGATTTGAAGCAAGTTTAAAAAATAAAGAAAAAGTAATTATATCAAGGCAATATGTAGCCAAGTTAAAGCAAAAACTTGGAATATAGGAGGATAGTATGAAAATAATCAGTAGTTTTATAAAATGGTATTTCTATATTACGACAGGAATACTTTTTGTCTGTGCCATTAACATGACTCTTTCGAGGGAGGAAAATATTCCGAGTGATACATTATGGAAAATTTTATTGTCAGGATTTTTAACAACGGTAGTTACAATGTTTTTTCTGTTCAGAGAGAGCGATAGTAAATTCGTGATGGGATATAGAATGATTCTCCATTATTTAGCACTTGGTATTGTAATGATTTTGAGTGGCCGTTGGTTTGGTTGGTTAGAGTTTGATATATCAGGAATTGTTATGATGTTACTATCAGTAGCAGTCGTTTATTTCTTAACTTCTTTTGCTTACTATATTTTAGATAGAAAAGAGGCACAAGAGATTAATCAGAAATTAAATGAGAAGTATCATGATGACGGCAGAGAATAAGAGCAAGATAATACGATAGAAATACCGCCCTAATACATGAGAATGATAGGAATTAGATGTATATTTTATTATAATCGCATGCTTTCATGTAAGGAATGAACATACATGAAAACGAAAGAGAAAAGAATACTTTTCAATATCATATGAGCAATACAGTTATTTTTTTTATTTGCAATTTTAAAAAATAATTATTTCATTTTAGTTTTTTGTGGTATGATAGAAAGAAAGTCTTTTCAAAGAATCGTATAGCATATGATTTCTTGGAAAATAAGGACGTTGCATGATTTTGATGGAAACGTTTTGTGAAATTTCAATTTGATTCCGATTTTCAAGAAGGATTTCGTAAAGGAATTGGGAAGGAGTAAAAAATGAGTAAAATTGTAATTATTGGTGCGGGACATGTCGGTTCTATGTGTGCACTAAATTTAGCACAGATTGGGATTTGTGATGAGATTGTACTAATTGATATTGTAGAAGGAAAAGCAGATGCACAAGCAAAAGATGTGGCAGATGCTACGGTATTTATGAGTAGAACTCCGGTAGTAAGAGCAGGTGTATATGAAGATTGTAATGATGCAGATATCATTGTCAACGCTGTTGGAATGTCAAGAAAGAAAGGTCAAACTCGTCTTGATATGTTAGATGATAGCATTCAGATGATGAAGGATGTTATTGAGAAATTAAATAAGACAAAGTTTTCAGGCTATTTTATTTCTATTACAAATCCATGTGATGTCATTGTAAATTATGCAAGAAAGCATTTAGACTTGCCAAAGAATAGAATTTTTGGAACAGGAACGTCTTTGGATACGGCTCGTCTTAAATTAACATTACATCGTTTAACAGGGGTTGCGGTTAATTCCATTCAATGTTTTGCATTAGGAGAACATGGGGATTCTTCTATGGTTCCAATGTCTCATATTTCCTTTATGGGAAAACCTCTTTTTGAATTACAAGAGGAGAAACCAAAAGTTTATGGTAAAGTGACAGAAGAATTATTGCTTGATAGAACGCATCAGCTTGGCATGGAGATTGTCATTGGGAAAGGTTCTACTGAGTTTGGAATAGGAGCAGCAGTAGCCGACATTTGTAAAGCGATTTTCTATGATGAAAAGAAAATTATTCCAGTATCTGCGTTGCTAGAAGGAGAGTATGGAGAAGAAGAAATCATGATAGGTGTGCCAGCCATTATCGGAAAAAATGGAATGGAAGGAATTCTTTCACTTCGTCTTACTGAGAGTGAACTGAAAAAATTCCATGCATCTTGTGAAGTGGTGCGTTCCTATATAAGAAGAGCAGAGTGAAAGGAATCATGGAAAGCTAGGAAAAATATTAAAAAAACTTCCTTTTAAGTAGATAGTTTTTTGTTACTTTACTTGTCTATTTAAAAGGAAGTATCCGAAATGTTAATGATATAAATTTTTTATTATAGATATATAATAAAAATTGAAAGCTACTAAAAAGGAGGGGTGTAAAATTAAGGATTTAGTTTTTGTAAGACTTCGTCTATTGTTGGGAGTGCTGGAATAGCACCACGTCTTGTTACGCAAATAGAGGCAACAGCATTAGCAAATCTTACACATTCACAAAGCTCATCAAAAGAGAGAGTATCGAGTGATTTTTTTGTTTTTAATAATTGGGAAGTGAATCCACCCCAAAAAGAATCGCCTGCTCCTGTTGTATCAACCACCTTACTTTTAAAACTAGGAACAAGGCAAGAATCTTCTTTTGTTTGAAGGAAAGCTCCATTTGCCCCGAGTGTGATCACTACGATTTTTATTCCTTTCTCTATAAGAGACTTGGCAGCTAGTTCAGGCTCTTGAAATCCAGTCAATAGCTTCGTTTCTTCATCAGAAATTTTTATAATATCTACATAGGGAAGAGGAGCGCGCATTTCATTGATGGCAATAGATTCTGTTGTCCAAAGAGATTTTCGGTAATTTGGATCATAAGAAATAATAGCACCTGCTTTTTTTGCACAAGAAATGGCCTTATAGGTTGCCAGGCGACAGGGCTCTGTTGTTAAAGAAAGAGAACCAAAATGAAACAGTCTTGTTTGTTCTAATAGTGTAACGTTAAGTTCCTCTACTTTTAATTGTGTATCTGCACCAGGTTTTCTGGAAAATGAGAAAATACGCTCTCCATTTTCCTTTAAATCGACAAAAGCAAGGGTTGTAAAATAATTTGGATCTTGAATAAGACCAGAAACATCAACGTTTTGTCTTTCTAATACTTCTTTTAAAAAGTCACCATGCATATCCGCACCAACTTTTCCAATAAAAGCAGTTTTTAGACCGAGTTTTGTACTGGCAATTAGCATATTTGCTGGTGCACCACCTGGATTTTGTTCAAAAAGTTTCATTCCAGACTTGGAAATTCCGTTATTGGTAAAATCAATTAATAGTTCTCCTAATGCGACAATATCAAACATAATCATTCTCCTTTTCTCTTTTAGTTGTTCCCCCAAATTCATATTTTACTGGTAATAATGTGAGTGTTGGGCGTGTATCTTGTTCATTGGAGAGTAAAATGGATACACAGGTATTAGCAAGTTCTTTAATCGGTTGACAAATAGAAGAAACAAAAAGTTCTTCTTCTCCAAACTGTCGGATACCATCAAATCCAATAATTTGTACATCTTCTGGGACACGATATCCTTTCGACTCTAAGATTTTTTTAGCTTTAAATGCGTGTAAATCGGTATTAGAAAAGATTCCATCAAAGTCTAACGTATGATCGGGATTTTCGTGTTCGCAAATAAAAGCTTGGAGTTCTTTTTCCACATTATCATAAACATTTTTATCAAGAAAAATTGGTGTAATGTTATGTTTTTGACAAGCGGCAAAATATCCATCTTTTCGTTTATCTGCTTCCCCTGGAATTGATGAACTGAAACGAATAAATGCTGGACGTTTACATCCAAGTTCTAATAGTTTTTCGGTAGCGATAATTCCTCCCATATAATTATCAGAAGAGACCATAGGGGTAAAATTATTATCAAAATGGCGATCAAAAGAAACAAGAGGAATTGTTTTGGATACATATTTTCCAATATCAGAGTAAGTAAGAGCAATAATTCCATCTACTTTATTCTGAGAACATAAGTTGAGATATTCTATTTCTTTTTCACGAATACCGTCAGAACAACAGAGCATTAATTTATATTTTTGTTGATAAAGGGCAGATTCTACATAGTGAGCAAAGGTTGAAAAAAATGGATTAATATTATCTGGAATAATGAGAGCAATGATATTAGTCCGATTTGTTTTTAACCCTCGAGCATAAGTATTGACTTCATAGTTTAATTCTTTAATGGCTTCTTCAACTTTTAATCGATACTCTTCTCCAACAGGAATACCATTGATAACTTTAGAAACTGTGCCAAGAGCGACACCAGCTTTTTTGGCAACATCTTTCATAGTAGGTGCATTTTGTTTTTTCATTTTATTAATAAGCAGTATTCTTGAAAATAGTAACAAATACATGTCTATCATCGGATGAATTTTCTTAAAAAACTTGTATTTGCCTTTTGAAGAAATCTGCGACTCCTTTCTATCTTTAATTTATGGGAAGACAACAAGTAACAAGATATTCTAATAGAATTTTTATTTGGCAATAGACTATAAGAGCTTGTAAGCGTGTCTCTCACGTTTCATATCCTATAATAAATGCGGAAGTTATTTTTATTATACTGTAAAATACAGGGGATTACAATAAGAATAAGGAGATTTTTGTGAAACGTTTCATAAAAATATAGACAAAAAATAACAGATAAAATTATATATATTATACAAATATACTGCTAAATAATAATTTTATTCAAACAAATATTGACATTATAAAGTTAGTAAAGTAAAATGAAAACATAATACTGTGAAACGTTTCATATATCGCAAACCAAAAGGAAATGGATGGAAAGGAGTGGAGATATGAAACAAAGAAAAGAAAAAACAGCTAAAGTTGTCCAAGGAAAATTAACAGTTGTAGATAAACTGCGATATATTAGAGCGAATTGGCAACTTTATGTCATTTTTCTCTTACCAGCATTGCTCTTAACAATTATTTTTAAATATGTTCCAATGGGCGGTGTTTTAATTGCTTTTAAGGATTACAATGCGTTAGAAGGTATTATAGGAAGTCCCTGGGTTGGACTGAAATATTTTGAGAGATTTCTATCATCGCCAGACTTTTTACAATATTTGATGAACACATTGAAATTAAGTCTTTATGGCTTGTTGTGGGGATTCCCGATTCCTATTATTCTAGCACTTTTATTAAATAGAATTAGAAGAGTGGGAATTAAGAAGAAAATTCAGCTTTTAATTTATGCGCCAAATTTTATTTCTGTTATTGTTCTTTGTGGTATGGTTCGTATTTTTTTATCACCTGTAGGACCAATTAATCACATGCTTGGTACAGAGATTAACTTTATGACAATGCCAGAAGCATTTCGAAGTATTTATATTATCAGTGGTATTTGGCAAGGAGCGGGCTGGGCTTCTATTCTTTATACGGCAGCACTTTCCAATGCAAGTCAAGAATTGACAGAAGCAGCTGTGATTGATGGTGCAAATATTTTTCGTCAAATTTTAAATGTGGATCTTCCAGCAATTAAAAATATTATTGTGATCCAGTTTATTTTACAGGCGGGTAATATTATGAGTATTGGATTTGAAAAAGCATATGCATTACAGACAGATATGAATATGCCAGCATCTGAAATTTTGGCAACCTATGTATATAAGATGGGGCTTTTAAACGGAGATTATGGATTTTCTACAGCAGTAGGTTTATTTAATTCTGTGATTAATGTTATTTTATTACTCTTTGTGAATAAAATTGTTTCTAAATTAAATGAAGGTGAAGGAATATAGGAGGAAAATAAGATGACAAAATATAAACATATGACAAAATCCGATAAGATCCTTTTGGCAATCGGATTTCTTATTTTAGGAATTTTTGTAATTAGTATTATTGTTCCAATTGTTTATGTTATAGTTGCCTCCTTTATGGATCCAACCATATTACAGAACAAAGGAATTTCCTTTCATTTTAAAGATTGGACATTAACTGGTTACCAAAGAGTTTTAGAGAATAAAATGATTTGGATAGGATTTCGAAACTCGATTCTCTATTCATTAGGATTTACATTTATCTCTGTGTCTATTACAATTTTGGCAGCTTATCCTATGTCTAAAAAAGAATTTGTTGGAAGAAAAATTTTCAATGTTATTTTTGTAATCACGATGTTTTTTGGTGGTGGACTAATTCCAACCTATTTAGTTGTAAGTAATTTAAATATGCTCAATACTCCATGGGCAGTGATTTTACCAGGAGCATTTAATGTGTGGAATATGATTTTAGCAAGAACTTATTTCCAATCCATTCCAAAAGAATTACGAGAGGCGTCAGCGGTTGATGGAGCAAGTGAATTAGTACATTTTTTTAAAGTATTGCTTCCAGTGTGTAAGCCGATTATTGCGGTATTAGCACTCTATCAATTTGTTGGTATGTGGAATAGTTATTTTGACGCATTAATTTATATTGATGATGCCAACTTACAACCATTACAACTTGTGTTACGTTCTATTTTGATTCAAAATACACCAGAACCTGGAATGATTGCAGATATGCAAAGTATGGCGGAAATGGCAAAATTAGCAGAACTATTAAAATATTCAACCATTGTAATATCAAGTATTCCATTATTAGTAATGTATCCATTCTTCCAAAAATATTTTGATAAAGGAATTATGGTTGGCTCTGTGAAAGGTTAATAAAAGGAGAAGAAATTATGAGGAAATCAATAAAAAGACTTATGGCATGTTCTCTTGCAGGAATTATGGCAGTGTCTATGATAGGATGTGGAGGAAAAGGAAGTAGCGAGAAAGCAAATGTATCTGGTCTTGATGAAAATGGAAAAGTAAAGGAAATTAGTTTTCCATTAAAAGAACAACAAGAATTATCTTTTATTACATGGGCAAGTTCAGATTCTACACAAAATCCAAATGAACGTGTTATTTTCCAAAGGCTTCAAGAGAAAACAAATGTGAAAATCAAATGGACTTGTTATGTACAAGATCAGTTTGCGGATAAGAAAAATTTAGCATTAGCTCAAGCCAAAAATTTACCAGATGGTTTATTTAATGCAGATATGTCAGACTATGATTTACTTCGTTATGCGAAACAAGGAGTGATTATTCCATTAGAGCAATTAATTGATAACTATATGCCGAATTTAAAGAAAGTTCTTGACGAAAATCCCGAATATCGTACTTTAATTACAGCGGATGATGGACATATTTATGGCTTCCCTTGGATTGAACAGTTAGGTTCTGGTAAGGAAGCAATCCAATCGGTTGGAAGTATGCCATTTATTAATAAAAAATGGTTAGATGAGCTTGAACTTGATGTTCCAAAGACAACAGAAGAGTTAGAACAAGCATTAATTGCTTTTAAAGAAAATGATATGGCTGGTAATGGTCAAACAATTCCTATGTCTTTTATATTGAACGATGGAAATGAGGATATTGGAACACTTTTAGGCGCATTTGGTGAAGGATATGGCGATATTCCAGAACATCTTTCCGTTAGCAATGATAAAAAGGTTGTATATACAGCTGCACAAGAAGGTTATAAAGAAGGTTTGAAGTGGTTGAATCAATTATCAAAGGAAGGATTAATTGATCCAGAAGTTTATACGCAAGATTGGTCTACTTATGTATCCAAAGGAAAGGCAGGTCGTTATGGGCTTTGCTTTACATGGGATTGTGCAAATATTGTTCCAGATATGGAAGATTACGTACCACTTCCAGCATTAACTGGTCCAGAAGGAACAAAAAATGTTCCAAGAGCAAAAGGAAGTGATACAAGTGGTTTAGGAAGAGGTAGAGCCGTTTTAACAAGTAACTGTAAGGATACAGCGTTAGCGGCAGCTTGGATTGATCAAATGTATGAACCACAACAGTCTGCTCAGAATAACTGGGGAACTTATGGAGAAGAAGGAAAAGCAAATATTTTTGAAATGACAGAAGATGGTATGTTAAAACATCTTGATTTAAATGGGGAATCTCCAGTTGAAGTCCGTAATGCACAATGTGTAGCAGGACCTTTAGCCGTATTAGATAGCTATTATGATAAGTATGTAACTTGTCCAGATGATGCACAATATCGTCTTGATTGGATTAAAAACATTTATGTGTCAGATATGAATCAAGAATATGTATATCCAAATATTTTTATGAGCCAAGAAGATTTGGATAAAATTACACCATATACAACGGATCTTAATAAATATGTGAAACAGATGAAAGCCGATTTTATTATGAATGGAAAAATAGATGAAACATGGGATGCCTATCTTAAAAAGTTAGAAGGTTATGGTTTATCAAATTATCTCGAAATTATGCAGAAAAATTTAGAGCATTATTTTAAAAGTTTAGAAGAGACAAAATAAAAATTAAATTTGCTTGGGGCTGGTACAAAAGATAGTTTTGTAACAGCCCTAAAAAAATAATAAAACGATAAGAAATGAGAGAAAATACAACATTGATTCCAGAAGGGAGTTCATAAAATGAAACAAGAATCTAAGATTTATACTTTGGAAAAAGCAAGAGAGTATGAAAAAGAAAAATTAAATAAGATACCAGAGAAAACAAGACCAGTTTTTCACATTAGTTCTCCAATTGGCTGGATTAATGATCCAAATGGCTTTTCTGAATATCAAGGAGAGTATCATTTATTTTATCAGTACCATCCATATAGTACGGTTTGGGGACCAATGCACTGGGGACATAGTAAAACGAAAGATTTTATTAAATGGGAGCAGTTACCAGTGGCACTTGCACCAGATCAATCTTATGATGGTCAAGGTTGTTTTTCAGGAAGTGCAGTGGAGTATCATGGAAAACATATTTTAATGTATACAAGTGTAGAGGAAACACAGTTAGACAATGGTGAGAAGAAAGTTAGACAAAGACAATGTATTGCAGTAGGTGATGGAGAAAATTATAAAAAGGTGAAAGAAAACCCTGTAATTACAGCACATATGCTACCAGAAGGAAGTAGCCTTGTTGATTTTCGTGATCCAAAAATGTGGATAGAAGATAATAAATTTTATACAGTGGTAGGAAGTAGACATCAAGATACAAGTGGTCAAATTGCGTTATTCTCTTCAAAAGATGCTATTCATTGGGAATTTGAAACTATTTTAGAACGATGCAAAAATGAATATGGCTCTATGTGGGAATGTCCAGATTTCTTCCCACTTGGAGAAAAATATATTTTAATTGCCTCACCTCAAAATATGATAGCACAAGGATTAGAATTCCATAATGGAAATAATAGTATGTGGATCATAGGCAGTTATGATAAACAAGAGAAGCGATTTGAAAGAGAATCCATAAAAGCCATTGATTATGGGTTAGATTTTTATGCACCTCAAACAATGGAAACAAGTGATGGAAGAAGAGTTATGATTGGATGGATGCAATCATGGGATAATTATATGACACCGCCAGATTTTCAATGGTCAGGAATGATGACAATACCAAGAGAAATTACGATAAGAGATGGAAAATTATATCAATTTCCAGTAAAGGAATTAGAGAACTATCATACAAATGAAATAGAACTTTCTTCTATTATGATTGAAAATGAAACAAAAACTTTTGAATCCATAAAAGGAAGAGTTGTTGACTTATCAGTGGAAATTGAAGAAGGAGATTATGAACAATTTTCCATCCAAATAGCAAAAAATGAAAAGTTTTATACAGAGATTTGCTATGAGCCAAACAAACAACAATTAATGATTGATCGTACCTATTCAGGGATTGACCGCGATATCTTATGTACGCGTTTGGCAAAAGTAGAAAGCGATAATGGAAAAATAAAACTTCGTATTTTACTCGATCGTTATTCTGTGGAAGTGTTTGTAAATGATGGAGAATTAGCTATGACAAATTTAATCTATACGACACAGGAAGCAGAAGAAATTACTTTCACAAGTAAGGGAAAAGTAATAGCCAATATAATAAAATGTGATGTGGAAGTTAAGTAGATTAGTGGTATTTCCTAACTACATAGATAAAAAACAGTTTCTAATTGGAAGAAAGTCCATAGGAACTGTTTTTTAGTTTACGCAGAGTCAACCAGTCAAGTAGCGAGTTTAGAAAAAGGAAAACGAAGTTTTAAATTTTTTTAAATGGAGATATTTAACGACCGACAGGAAACATAAGAAATTCGTGAAACTTGTTTCTTATTGTTTTTGGTCAAAGGCAAGGAATGTCTTTTAACAATCTTTTATTTTCTTTTTTTACACTACAATAAAAGGTGATTTTTGCATCTTTATCAAGAATCGGAAGAATAATACGATTGCTTAAAATGCTATTAGGCTCTGAGGTCAAATTAGTTGTAAAAGAAGGGAGAGTAGAGGCCTTTATTAATTCTTGAAAAGCCATTCGTTCGTTTTGGCGAAGGAAGAGGAGATATGTTTACGAATCCAGTGCTCGCTAACATTGGTGAAAAGTATGGTAAGACAGTTGTACAAGTGATTTTAAGATGGCATATTCAACGAGGAATTGTTGTCATTCCAAAGAGCACTCATATTGAACGAATGGAAGAAAATTTCAATATATTTGATTTTTCTTTGTCAGAAGAAGATATGAAAACAATTGCAGCGTTAGATAAAAATGAAAGTTCATTCTTCTCCCATCAAGATCCAAATATGGTAGAATGGTTTGTTAAAATGGTAGAAGAACGCAAGAAATAATAAAGAAGTAGAATGAAAGATAATTTTTAAAATTACGATTATAAAATAGTAAATATAAAATATGTGACTTTAAGAAACGGAGGACTATTTCATGAGAAAGAATTTTGGGGCAAAAACTTTTTTATTGCAACCTATGACGAAGCAGGAAATCCTGATGCTATGAACGCAACTTGGGGAGGAATTTGTGATTATAAAAAAATTGCGGTGTGTCTGAGCCCAGAGCATAAGACAGTAAAAAATATTTTAGCAAAAAAAGCATTTACCGTTAGCATGGCGGATGAAAAACATGTAATAGAGTCTAATTATGTGGGAATGGTATCTGCAAATATCGTACCAGATAAATTAGAAAGGGCAGGATTCCATACGATAAAGAGTGAAAATGTAGATGCACCAATCATTGAAGAGTTACCACTTATACTAGAGTGCAAGTTGGAGAGTTATGACGAGAAAACCGATATTATGATTGCGGAGATTATCAATGTGAGTGCCGATGAATCAATTCTTATGGATGGAAAGATTGATCCAGCGAAGCTAAGTCCAATTACATTGGAGCCGGTAAACAGTGCGTATTTAAAATTAGGTGAAAAAGTTGGGAATGCTTTTAAGGATGGTACAAGATTAAAATAAAAAGTGGAACTATGGAAAATAGCAGGTAATGGATATGGTTACCTGTTATTTTTATGTGAAACAATTCGTTAATTAGTAGAGCTCTAGGATAGATTTAATGATTAAAAACTATTAGAAACAATATACCAAAATAGTACAATTTTATAAAAAATATTGGAAATATGGGTAATCTTATTATACAATGATAGTCAGGCTAAATAATAATGTAGATGCTCAAAAAGAATGAGATATTTCTTGTTGTTGGCTATCATGAAAAGAAGGCTCTTTAAAAGGATAGATAAGAAAAAGTAAAAGTAAAAGGAGTAAGAGAGGATGTTAAAGAAATTCATTCAAATTTTTCCAGTGTTTTCAGGGATATGTTTTGGTTCTGCTGGAATTTTTGTAAGAGAATTAAGTGCTAGGGGGATGGATAGTTATACGGTTGTATCATCAAGAACTTATGTGGCCATTATTATTTTAGCAATTGGAATGTTGCTTTTTAATAAGGAACTATTTCGAGTTCGATTAAAAGATGTATGGGTATTTATCTGTTCTGGAATTCTTGGAACGTTAGGAGTAAACCTTTGTTATAATATGGCCATTGAAGAGTTGACGTTATCATTATCTGCGGTACTTCTTACGATTGCACCTGTTTTTGTTGTGTTTTTTGCGGCTGTATTTTATGCATTATATAGTCTATTTAGTAAAATTGCGATGCAAAAAGGCTATCAAGCATTTACGATTACTTTTTATAGTATGTTAGCCATTGGAATTGCTCTATTACCATTTACAGATTGGAGAAGTTTGATAGGGATTGTGAAAGACGATCCGATTACAATGTCAGGTTTTATGATTTTACATTCCCTATTTACATCTGTATTTCCATATACCTGTTATACGGTGGCGTTAAATTATATGGAAGCTGGAAAAGCCTCTATTTTATGTTCTTGCGAACCAGTAGCGGCCACATTTTTTGGAGTCTTTTTCTTTGGAGAAGTTCCGACGGTATTAGCCTTAGTTGGTTTGGCGGTTACTTTGATAGCATTAGGGGCACTTAGTTTAGATAAAGGGAAAATTGAAGATAAGAGTAGAGAGACAAAAGAGTGTATCAGTCAGTAATGACGGGTACACTTTTTTCCATTAGAAGCCACCAATGAATGTGAAAAATTCGTGTGACATGTTTCTTATCGTCTATGAGAAAAAATCATTATGTTCTGTAAAAAAATTTAGGTTTGCAAGATAAATTATTTTCTTTAAAATAATAGTAAGAGGAATTAATTCTGTAAAATAATATTTAAGTGATAAGAAAATACATAGGAGGCAGATATGCATTGGAAACATTTATTTAAAAAACATATTCTTGAGAGAGGGTATGATTATTTTTTAGAAGGAGAAGTAGAAGGGGTAAAAAGAAAAAATGATGGGATAACAGCGACAGTTTGGGGTTCAGAAGAATATGAAGTAGAAATTAATTTTAATGGAGATGAAGTTGAGGATATGTATTGTTCTTGTCCATATGCAGAATCAGGGGAATATTGTAAACATATGGCAGCAGTTTTGTTTGAATGGGAAGAAAAAAAGGAAGAAGAAATAATAGATGTAGTAAATAGAACAAAAGAAGAGGTAGAACATATTGTTGGACAAGCAAAGGAAGAGATTGTGAAAGGGTTCCTTGTTCGTATTTTACAAGAGGATGAGAGAAATTTCTTACGTTTTAAAGCTTTGGTAAACGATGAAATTTCGAAAGGAGATATAGAGAGGTATAAAAAGCAAGTGGATTCTATTGTGGATCGCTATCTTGGATATGATGATTTTATTTCTTATCGTCAAGCAAATGACTTTGTCATGGAAATAAAAGATTTGATAGATGAAGAAGTTCAAAGAATGTTAGAACAAGGGCACTATATGGAGACATTTGAACTGACAAATTACATTTTTAGTTGTATGGGAGAGGTAGACATAGATGATTCAGATGGAGGAATTGGAATGATTCTATCTCATTGTATAGAAATTTGGTGTAAACTATTGGAGAATACCGATGCTTGTGTAGAGGAAGTGATGTTTCAATGGTTTATTACACATTTTGATGGAACGCTTATGGACTATATGGAAGAGTATATAGCAGAAATTTTGATGGACTATTTTAAAGAGAAGAAATATATGGAAAGCAAGTTAGAATTTACAGAAAGAAAAGTTCAAGAAGCGAAAAGAAATACGGATAGTTGGAGTGCAAAGTATTATGTTGGAGCTTGGGCAATGAGGCACCTAATGGTTATGGAAGAGATGGAAAAAAGTTGGGAAGAGATAGAACAATATTGTAGAGGTAATTGGGAGAATGATCGAATAAGAGAATATTTTATTTCTAAATGTATAGAACAAAAACAGTATAATGAGGCAATCAAAGCTTTAGAAGAAAGTATTCAATTAGATACGAATATGCCTGGTTTCGTGAGCAGTTTTAGTAATCAATTAAAAGAAGTGTATAAAATGATAGGGGATGAAATAGCATATAAAGAACAATTATGGAAACTTGTAATAGAAGACGATGCAGGTAATATAGAACAATATCGAGAATTAAAGAAGCTATATTCCAAACAAGAATGGATAGATGTAAGAGAAAAGATTTTTACACTACTCCCTAAAAATGTAAATAGAGAGGAGATATATCAAGAAGAACAGTTATATGATAGGCTCTTAAAATGTGTACAAACATCGTATGGTCTTTTTATACTTCAAAAATACGAAAAGATTTTAGCGAAGGAGTATCCGAAAGAAGTTCTTCAAAAGTACACAGAGGAACTGAATGAGATGGCAAAATATACTGCGGATCGAAAGAGATATCAAGAGTGGGTATTGATTCTTAAACGAATGCTAAAAATAAAAGGCGGAAAAGAAACAGTAAATGAAATAGTTGAAAATTGGAGAGTATTATATAAAAATAGAAGAGCGATGATGGAGGAATTAAATCGTCTTTATGAAAAATAATTCGGAGAGAAAAAATGTCACTATAGGAAGAAATAAAATTTTAAGATAAGTAGTGAAAATTATAAAAAATACGGAAACAATGCAGGCATCGTTTCCGCAGAAAAAATCTATGTTTTTTTGTTCTTCTCAATTATTATATGCCATGAAAGTAAAAAAAGTCAAGGATTATTTGCGATATTTATTACAAAAATAATTAATAACTTTGGATACAAAATGATAACTTTCAGTAATGACATTGTTTTTGGTAAAATATTCTTTATTTCTCGGCATGCGTTCATTGAATAACTTAGTAAGTTGATCAATACCAGATCGCTTTATTCCTGTACTTTTGACTAGTTTAAGATATACAAAAACTAAAACAACAAAATCATGTATGACAGGATTTGACATCCACTTATTCCTACTATTTTTTGAAATGTTTTTTATTTTGGATAGTTCCAGTTGGATTCCCTTTGTTTGATGGATTGATACGTGATAAGGAGCTTTTAAGGTATTTAAAAGGCAATTGTTATGGGCGGCAGCATTTCGTAGAAATTTAATTGACCAAAGATAGCTGCTGAAATCAGAATCTTTTGATGGATATTTAGAGTAATATAGTTGATATAATTCAATAAATTCTCCAAAGGACATAATTTCAACAATTTCCCATAATGCATAAGGTTCTTCTTTTAACTTATGTTTTTGAATTAAATCACTTGCTGCAGATTTACCAATTTTATCAGTAAGAGATTTTTAACGATTGTAATCAACTGATAAATATTGGGATACAATGGAATATCCATCTTCAATATCATTTCGACTTAAATCATAAAGTAACTGAGTTTTTAGGGCATGTTCAATATCTAAAGCAATAGATAGTATAAGTTTTCGAAGATGCATATCCAAAGTTGAAAGTTCTTGTAAATAAGCAAAATCTAAATTAATATACTGCCCCTTTTTATCTGTAGCAGTATACTTATCATAATTTTTGGCATAACATTTTAGTTTGAAATAGTAATTGTTATATTTTAGAAAGGAATGAGCGGCTTTAATATCTGTAAACTGAAAGGTAATACCTTTTTTTTGCATATCAAGAATTTGTTCTTCTATAGTAAGTTTTTTTCTGTACATATTAACTCCTAAATATCATAATAAAGTGTTTCGGGTAAATTTAAGATTTAAATATGATTTTATAAATTTTTATAAGCTATGATACAAGTAGAGTCGATATTTTTTAATTTCCAGCCAGACTCTAAAAATGTTTTTGCAGTTCCAGTTTCTTGTTCCCAGTTTATTAGTGTTACAGCTAAATGGCAATTATTCGAAGGGAGACTTTCTTTGATAATATCAAAGGAATCTAGAAAAATTTTTAAATAATCTAGATTGGATGTAGTAATGTCTTGAATATAGAGAATAGAGGATTCATATGAAAGTGAATCTGGCATATTTAGTTCGTTTAGTATTTCTACTTTTATTCCTTCATTATCATTAGCAATAGCATTGTAGACAGCAAATATATCTTCAGAAATACTGTCACATAAATCACTAATAGAACAATAAGTCTGTTTTTTAGTATTGATATAAAATTCAGTCTGAGAAGGAATAATAATTCCTTCCTTTAATTGAACAACTGGTTCAAAATTATCAACTGAATCATTATAGTGGTATAATTGTGATGAAATAAACCAAAGATAAACACCATTTGAGTTACGAAAATAACTGTTTGTAGATATTTCTAGGCCATTTTTTTCAAGTAAATTTAGATTTTCTTTATATTCTCTCATTTCTTTTTCACACATAATTTTATCACCTTTTAAATAGTATGCTCTTTGTTTTGGAGGAACATAGATAATATTCATAAATAGTTCTTCAACAGTTACGCTATTCTCAGAAATTAATGCTAATTCAAGTTTTTCACGTTCTTTGATATTTAAGCGAAGGCGTTCATAGATTCTATCATGTTTATTAAATAGGAGAATGTTATAGATAGAACTATCTGTATCATCTTGCATAATTCTAAGGGAATAACATTTACTTAAATATGGAAAAGTTTTAACTAATTCATCTGAGAGATATTCCCAGCGATAGGTAACAGGTTCATAGCCACGTCTTGGTTTATCTGTTAATTCAGGAATAAGCCAATTTCTACCTAGCTTTATTGCAGAACGTAATTTACCACGTCTAATCCACTGCCTAACTGTAGTAACTGTTACACCATATTTTTGAGCATATTCTTCTACTGAAAGATATGCACATTTTACTTCTGCTAGTTGAATAAAGTTAGAAGTTTCTGCGGATATTACTTCTCCATATTCATCAAATTCTATTGAGTCAAGATGAACTAATTCCAGCACAATTCCATCAGATATCCATTTGTATTCATAATGCCAGTCACTAATTTTAATGTCTGGAAACTGCATTTTTTTTATCAAATCTAAGAATTTATATAAAATGGTTAAAATGACATTTCTCTTATTTTCAGACCATCCCTCCTCATCTGTTTCTTCACAATGTTTAATGTATAATTGTAGAGATTCTATTATATCTTCTTTGGATATTAAAAAATTGTTAATAAAATTAATTTTAGAAAATAGGTTCATGAGTACTCCTTTGAAACGTATTGTAACAATACATTTATTATAGATTCATAAATACAAAATGTCAATAGGACGAAGTTGGATTATATATAGAAAAGAAAAAGTTACATATGAATATTAATTGGAAGTGTATTAAAAAATGACATAATAAAAATAGTTGAAGATATTAGACGATTTATGATGTGTGTACTGTGAAAATGTTGATGTAGTTTCAGCTTTATAATAGTGAAATCTTTCGTATGTAGCAGAAATTTTGAGAGACTATTTTAAAGAGTAGAAATATATGGAACGCAAAGTATTATGATGGAGATTAGACGATGAGCGCATAATGTTTATGTAATAGATGGAAGATCAAAAAGTGTACTTATCATCATTTGTATAAGATAAGGAGTTAGAAATGATGCTTTTAAAGTTTATAGTTATTTTAGAAAATTTGCTAGAAACGTCATGTTCATTTGAAGTGAAGTATGCTATATAAGGGGGATATAGGGCTTATATATTGTAGATAAAAGTTGGAATTTTACGAAATATAATGAAATTTATTAGAATTTTTGTTGTTATATAGATAAATATATAATATAATAAAACTAATCATAGAAATTGGATATAATAAAAATGATTTATGTAATAATTTAAAGTTTATATTATTCGTTTGAGTAAAACATGTGATATAAATTTAAAGGTGATATTTTTAATTGAAATTGAATGCTAATAGAAAAAGGAGAAGAATAATGAGTGATACTAGAAGTGAAAAAGTACTTAGTAATATTAAAGAAAATTATAAACGTTTAGAAAGTTCAATTGTAGAACAATTATATATGGTGCAGAAAATACATGGACCGACAATAGGGTCTGCAAGGGAAGATATATGGAAAGAATTATTTGAAATGTTGATTCCTCAAAAGTTTGTAATTGAACATTCTGTATTTATTATTGATTCTGAAGGACATATTTCAAAAGA
Source organism: Candidatus Scybalomonas excrementigallinarum (assembly GCA_018710905.1). Classification (GTDB taxonomy): domain Bacteria; phylum Bacillota; class Clostridia; order Lachnospirales; family Lachnospiraceae; genus Scybalomonas; species Scybalomonas excrementigallinarum. The sequence goes on from DVIZ01000116.1 coordinate 48,469, forward strand.
AGTGGATTTAGCAATTATGGATCAGACATATACTCCATATATTTTCAAATTTGGTAGAGTAAAGTTTATACCAATTGAGGCAGTTGCGGTTGTTATTGAATGTAAAAGTCATAGCTTAGATGAACTAGCTATACGAGAATGGAGTGAGGCAATAAAATGTTTAAAAACTTCTGTAAATTCTATTACAAGAATTGCTCCTAATATGCTCATAAATTCTCCCAATCCAACTCAAAAATCGACTCGCCCAATTCGAATTTTATGTGCACTAAAAGAAAAGATTAGTGATGATATAAAAATGGATTTTGATTTTATTCTTACAGCAAATGATACCAAAGAACATAAATATATTAGTATTGAAGAAAACAAGAAAAGAAAAACATTATATGACTGGCATAAAACATTGAATTTTTATGGATTGCCTGATGAAAAAGATGAAAAAGGTGAAAGAGAAAATGGAGTTTTACTCAGTGATATAGAAAAGATGAACAATTATACATTAGAGGATTATGTTGTATATGATAAAGAAACAGAAAACACATTATTAAGTTTTAATTTCCAATTAAATCAAATCTTAATGCTTATTAATAATCCTATTTTATTCCCACATCTATCTTATGTAAAATTATTTAATCAAAGTGAAGAGAATCAAAAAGAAGATGCTACATTAGAAGAAAAGGAAGAAGAAGTGAAATTAGATAATAGTGTTAAAAATAAATAGAATGGAAAGGGGAAAAGCATAAGATGAAATATGTTGTTGCGATTACTTTTGACAAAGTACAAACATTTTTATATGATGCAATTCATTCGGAACTCCAAGATAATCAAGTGAATAAAAAAACATTGCAACATATTATTCGTTCATCAGAGTTTATATCAACGACATTGTATGAAAAACTTGGAATGACAATAGGAAGAGAAGGAATCTTTGAAATCCATAAAAATGATATTTTATTAAAATGTTCAGGTGTTTGTATTTTTAAAGTGGAAATTCAGAAAGAAGAGTTAAAGGATAAATTAAAAACATTATTTCAAGAGTACTATTGTTCTTATAATGGAACTTTAGTGATGAAATACATTTGTTTTGAAGATACTAATGAATTTAGTGAAATTGAGATAATCAATAGAGCTAAAGATGAATTAAAGTCAGTAAAAAATTTTAATGAAATAATAGAAGAAAATAAAGATGTATTATTTCAATTTCAAAAAGTAATCGAATTGCCGCCACTGCATAAAGGAATAGAAAAAAGCAATTATAATAATTTTGTGGATAATATTGATAAATTACAATTCCAAGGTGAAAATCCTAAAAATGATGAAGAAAAAAAGCATAGAATTGCTGTGATTAAGGCAGATTTAGATGGTATGGGAAATCTATTCAAAGATCTAACGAATTTTCATGAATATAAAACGATCAGTGAAATTTTAAGGGATAGAATTTGTCTACGAGTGTTGGATATGACGATACAAAAATTTAATAAAAAGCGGAAAAAGAAATTAAAAGTATTCCCCTTATATATGGCTGGAGATGATATTTTCTTTGCGGTTCATATTTCAGATTTGTGTGCTGGAATCGAAATATGTAAGAGATTATTAATAGATATTAATGAGGAAATAAAAAGACAATTGAAAAATGATAAAATGCATCTGACATTAAGTATTGGAATCGAAATAACATCTAATTTAGAACCAATTCGATATTATTATACAAGAGTGGAAGAGCAGCTTTCTTGTGCTAAGAAGAGAAGCTATAAAAATGGAACAATTCCAATAGTAAAACTTTCTTTAAATAATATAGTATATTGTATTTATGATAAACAAAAGCAAAGTAAAAAAGATAATTGGGATATATTTCTAAAAGAAGCAGGAACAATGAAATACATGATGGAACAAGAAATTATATCCACTCGTTATTTTTATACTTTATTAGAAAAAATATCAGATACAAGAGTGAAAAAAGATGATGGAAAATATCTTAATATGATTTTGTATCATTTGTTGCCAGAGCATTGTGATGAAAAAGGTGAGAAAAAAAGGCTTGAGAAATTAGTAGTATATAGAATTCTAAAAGAATTTGAATATCGCTTTATTAGAAATAAGCGGCTTGAATTTGATAATAATAAAAAAGAATTATTTCAGAAATATATACAGTTATTATTACTATTTACAGATGAACGTTTTCAAATAATAGAAGCAATAGAGTATAAAGGTGTAAAGAAACAATTCAATGAGATTAAGAAATATAATATAAAGCCATTTTTAAATTATATTTATTTAAACGGATTATATTGTAATAAGAAAAAAGAGAAAAATTTCAATGATAGAACGGTATTACATAACATATTTATAGGAAAGACTGATGGTGAATACATGACACTGCCAATTACAACCTCAATGTTCCATAGAATGAAAAACTGGGAATTGGATATAGAGAAATGTGCAACTATGTTAGATTCTATATTAAATCATAAAATAGACAATGAGGATGAAGAGAATAAAGATAAAAATACTCAAGAAAAATTTAATAAAGAGGAATTTAGAAAATTGGCTAAAAATACTTCTTTATGGACAAAAGATTATATAGACTCTCTTTTTATTTTTTATAGATGGAAAGAAATAAGAAGGAAGTATGGTTGGGGATATAAAGAAGGAGAAGATAATAAAGGTGAGAAAAATGGAAAAAATAAAAGTTAAATTACAAACAGAATCAAATTTAATCATTGGTGGAACTCCTAATTCTTTTGAAATTGGAGGAGTTGATATGGAAGCTGTGCTGGATTACAAAGGTGATCCATGTATTCCAGCTTCTTCATTAAAGGGAATTTTAAGAAGGATTGTAAGAGAATTGCAAGAAGAAGAGAATAGTGATAGTAATAGTAATGATGATAGTATCACTATATGGATTACAAATCTTTATAAAAACTATTTTAACTACTTATTAAATGAGATAAATAAACAAGCAATATCAGAAGAAAAGCTACAAAAAACAAAGGAGTCATTAGAGGAAATACGAGATCATTGTTCTGCCGAATATTTATTTGGGATACAGAAGGTAAATCGTTCGCCAAAATTTATTTTTAATGATTTGCAACTAAAAAAGGAAAAAGATAAGAAAAAGAAAGATATTTTTTCAATTGATACAAAAAATGCAATTACATTAAATAATGATGATACTGTAAGTTCCAATCCAAGGACGTATAAAACGATTCGACCAGAAGTTACTTTTTTAGGTGAGATTTGGTTTCAAGGTAGTGAACAGCTGTGTAAAGGGAATAGTGAATTATCAAAAGAAGATGTAGAAAAGAAAATTTTAGAATTGTTGGAAAAGGTATTTGGTGAATTGAATTTAGGTATCTATCGTATGGGAAATTCGGGTAGCAGAGGTTATGGTAGAGTGCATATAGATATTGTAAAAGGGGAATAGTATGGAAAATATTGTTGTATATAAAGTTGATTTAGAGAGAAAAGGTAGGATAACACAACTACCTGACTCTCAAAAAATATTTGGAACTTTAATTTATCAATATTTGAATCGGAATTCAAATGAGAAAGTCGATGCTTTAATAGAAAAAATACAAAAAAACTACCTTGCCATTTCGAATATTATACCAGAGGGTTATATACCTACACCGAAAGAATTTCTGATGGAGAAGATAAGTGAAAAAGAAAAGGGAAGTAATTTAAAAGAATTCTATAAAGAGATAAAAAAGAGAGACTATATTTCACTAAATGAATTATTCCATCTTATGGGACATAGAAAAAGAATAAATGATATACCATATATTTCAGTGGAAAAAATACAACAGTTACATATATGTATTGATGAGTTGATATATGGAATTCCAGGTATGGAATCTAGTCTTTATTCAGTTCCAGAAGTGCTAGTAAAAAAATATAGTGGAAATAAATTACAAAAAAAAGAAGAGGTGTTTAGATTTTCTTTTTATATCGCATTTGATAATAAGGAATTAGAAAAAGAGATTATGTGTCTCTTGGAAATGTTAAAGGAAGAGGAAGACATATTATGTATGGGAGCAAGAGGTTCACAAGGTCTTAATCTCTATCAGGTTATGTCCTATAAAAAAGATAATTTATATAGCTCAAAACATACAACGACGTATTTAAATCTAGGAATGTTGCTGCCGAATAAAATTAATTATAAAGATTCTTATTTAACTTCATTTATGTCAGAGCGTAGACCATACGATGGGATCGGATTAGGAAAAATGGAAGAACGATTTTTTATCACTTTTTTAAATGCAGGAAGCGTAATTAAAATGGACGATGGTGTTAGTATAAAAGAAGCTGGGAAGATAATATCATCTAAATTTGATGAAAAAGCAGTTGTATTTGGAAATTCTTTTTTATATCCGCTTGATAGATTGGATTGAAGGAGGAGAGTAGATGAGAAAGTTAAAGAAATATGAGTATGAATTAACAGTGCTTTCTAATGTGATATTATCTCCAAGAGAGCAGGAGGGAATATTTTTAGATGATGATCAAAAGAAAAAATGTACTTTGGATAATATCAATATTATTTATCCATTTTATCAATATGGAATGTATGATAAATATGATAAAAAAAATGCAAAATATTATATACCAGGTAGTTCGTTAAAAGGAGCAGTATTTAAAGGGAAATCAAAAATATTAGTTGATGATATTAAAATACGTAATGATCGGATTAAGTTAGGGAAGTTAAATAAAGTACAGTATATTCCTAAGAAGAGACAAGAAGAATCAGAAGAAGAACAAAAGCAAATGATCTTAGATACATACTTTCCAAATATCGGAGTTGAAATGTTGGAAGGAAATGAAAAACCACTTGCAGGAATCTTTTATTCAGAAGAGGATATAAAAGAAAGGCTTTTAGAAGTTCATGAAGATTCTAAAAGAAAAATCGAGAAATTAATACAGAAAATAGAGGATAGTATTGAATTGAATTCCTACCATAAAGAAAAATCTGAAAGGTCGCAAAACTGTGAAATGAAACTGAAGGAAGTTCAAAACAATTTAAAAGAGATACTAAAGAATAGAAAAGAAACAGAGTATCTATTCTTTTTAGGGGGATACAAGGGATTATTATTGATGAGAACATTTGAAGAAATGCCAGAAAAAAGTGCTATTTATATCGATGAAGATAAAAATTTACCTTATGGTTTATGTAAAATTGTAATGAAAGAATAGAAAAATTCTATTAGTATATAAGGAAAAAGATAGAAAGAAAAAGGAGAAAATCAGGAGGAGAAAGATGTCATTATTACTTCGTGTTCCCTATGAGGAAAAAGACATTGTGAAAAAACTGGGAGCTTGGTGGAATCCCGAAATTAAACGATGGTATGTGAGAGATAAGAAAGATTATCCAAAATTTAGAAAATGGATTACAGATAAACAAGAATTTACTATTATATGTGATTACATTTACATTGTAGAAGGAAAACAATCTTGTTATAGATGTGGAGAAAGTACTAGAGTCATTGGATTTGGTGAGGTAGGAAGTCCTTTCTGGGTCGATAGTAAAGAAGTTGCCTCTCAACTTAAACTTTATAGAATTCCATTAAAATATGATTTAGTTTTGGACTTTATGGAAGTAGGTTGGGGCTCCGAAGATTGGCTCATAAAGAAATATGGAAAAATAACAGAAATTAATTTGTAAAAGGTAAAAGATAACGATATTTTATAAGGGGAAAAGGAAAGGTGGAAAATAGGTGTCAAACCACCAGTTGATATACTGGTGGTTGATGACTAGAAGATGGGATTTTAGAGAAATTGACTATATAATGGCAGTTTGATATAATATCAATATTCGTTTAATAAAGATTTATATTTTTATTCTATAGGAAATTCCTCGCAAGCGAGTATTATCCTATAGAATAAAAAAGCACTACGTGCAAACGATGCGCAGGTCGCAATGGGGGAAATTTTACTTCGTAAACTGCGACCGCGCGGCAAAGTGTACGTTGCTAGAAGTTATCGAAAGTCGCGAGGAGTGTGCAACGTACACTTTGTTAAAGTAAGTAAAAAAATTAAGTGAAAAGAAACCATAAGAACAGTAGATAAGGTAATTATGGGAGGTATAAAATGTTAACTCATGAAAAGTTATTAAAGCCGGTAGTAGAGACAAAGTATCTAAATGTAGAAAATACAGCGAGATACCGTTCTATTATTCGGCTTTTTTATTTGAAATATGAACGATTAAAGTATTGGTTGTACCAAGAAGATGTTTATGAAGAATTAAAAGAAGATCCTTATTTTGCAGAGTATACGATGGAACAGTGCCAGCAGGATTTAGCGGCATTAGTGGAATGGAAAAATCTTCTTACCCTTCAAGATACGAGAAAAGTTACAACAATTGAAGAATTTAAAAGTAAAAAATTCAGATATCAATTATCGGAATATACAGTTGAAATTGAACGTATGGTTATTCGTTTGGAAAACTTATTTATTGAAGGAGCTTCCTTGGAACCAGCGTTGCTAGAACGAATTCGAATGAATATTGGGAAAATTCCAGAGATAGGACAAAAAGATCAAGAGCAAATTTATAGCTGGTGGAATGATCTAAATAATGATTTTGTTCGTTTAAATCAAAATTATCAGGACTATATGAGAGAATTGAACAGTGTAAAAGCGGAAGAATTGATGAGAACAAAGGAGTTTTTGATTTTCAAGGATCGGTTGATGGATTATCTTAGAACTTTTGTAAAAAGTCTTCAGATGAATGTTACGATAATTGAAGATTATTTAAAAAACTTAAAAGAAGAGCACATGGAAAGTATTCTTAGGCAGATTATGGATTATGAGTTATCCATTCCTCATATTAAAACAGAAGTTGACGAAGAGAAAGTGAAGGAAAAGATTTTAGGTCGTTGGAAAAGTATGAAGGAATGGTTTTTAGGAGAAGGGGGAAAAGAATCGGAAGCACTCTTAGTATTTGATACCACAAATGAAATTATTCGAAAAATAACACGATATGCTACAAGAATTAGCGAGCAAAATAACAATGGAGCCAATCGAAGAGAAGAGTATTATAAAATCGCTCAGATATTTTCAAAATGCCCAACCATAGAGGAGGCACATCGATTTTCAGCCTATGTATTTGGTGTGGAAGCCCCATTACATTTAAAAGGGAATTTTATGCGGGATACGGATAGTATTTATAGCAGTGTCTATGAGGAAGAGCCTTATATTGTAGAAGTATTGCCGAGAATTCGAACTTATAGAGAAAAGGCAAAACGAAGCGGAATTGTCGATCGAACTGAGGAAAAAGAGAGGATGCGACAGGAGACGATTAAAAGATTGGAAGAAGAAAGAAAGCTATTTGATAGTTATATTGTCGACAACACATTACAGTTTGATAAGTTGCCAATCTTAGAGCCGCAAGTAAGAGATATTTTTCTTATGTGGTTATCAAAGGCGTTAGAGCGAAAAGATTTTCATGGGAAAACCGAAGATGGGCGGGAATATTATATTGAAAATGGAAAAGAAAAAGAGAGATGTGTTGTAAAATGTACGGATGGTTATTTTACAATGCCAGCCTATAAAATAGTTTTTAAAGAGTAGGGATTTTAGTATGAATGTATTAGAAATATTATTGAGCAGGCGATGGATTTTAAAATCAAAAGATAGGGAACTTTATTATCAAGTAAAAGATGAAGTAAGTAAGGTGAAAAAGTTCATCAACGAGAAATTAGGATATCAATTGATTGTGAATCCTTATCTTATTAAGTTAGAAAAAACACCAGCGGTATCAGAAAATTGGATGGGGATTTCGGAGTTTCAACATAAAATAGAATATGTCTTTTTATGTATGATTCTTATGTTTTTAGAAGATAAAGAGGCGGAGGAACAATTTGTTTTATCTGAGTTAACAGAATATATTCAGAGCCAATACAAAGAAGAAAGTATTGATTGGACCTTGTATCAATATCGAAGACACCTTATTAAAGTAATTAAATTTTGTGAAACTTGTGGAATGATAGTAGTCAATGATGGAAATGAAGAAAGTTTTGCAAAAAATGATACCAATGAAGTTTTATATGAAAACACAGGTGTTTCAAGATACTTTATGAAAAATTTCACACAGGATATTATGGGATGTGAAAGTCCAAAAGATTTTGAACGGGAAGAATGGCTTGATATGAATGAAGATCGTGGAATTGTAAGGCGACATCGTGTATATCGGAGTCTTTTGATGTCTCCAGCTCTTTATAAAACAGAAGAGAATGAAGAGGACTTTCTTTATATTCGAAATTATCGAAATACCATTGGTGGAGATTTTTCTGACCTTTTTGACTGTGAATTGCAAATCCATAAAACGAGTGCATTTTTAGTATTAGGTCCAGAATCTAGGCTTGGAAGAAGTTTTCCAGAAGGGAATACTCTTTCTGATATTGTGCTTTTATGCAATGGAATTTTTCGAGAAGAAATTCAAAAACAGAAAATATCAGTGGCGGTGGACGAAAGTGTTCTTTTATCCAAACAGCAGTTTCAAGAGATGATAGAACGGTGTAAAAGTGAGTATGGAAAAGGATTTGCAAAGACTTATCGAGATATGTCAAATATGGAGTTTTATCATACAGTGAAAGATTATATGAAAGAGATGGAATTTATAGAAGAGCGAATGGATTCCATTTGTATTCGAAGTATCATGGGGAAAGTGATAGGAAACTATCCAAAAGATTTTGTAATAGGAGCAAAGGAAGATGAATAGTAAGTGGAGAGCAAATAGAATAGGATTAGTTGATTTTTGGTATTATGATGAGGAAGAATTTCAATTTTTAGATGGAAGAATGCTTTTAAGAGGTTCTAATGGTTCTGGAAAATCCGTCACAATGCAAAGTTTTATTCCTGTTATTTTAGATGGAAATATGCGTCCAAATCGATTAGATCCCTTTGGTTCTACAGCTCGTAAAATGGAAAATTATTTATTAGAAGAAGATGATGGCAGAGATGAGAGAACCGGCTATTTATATATGGAGTTTAAGCGTGAAGATACGGATACCTATATGACAATTGGGATTGGGATGCGAGCAAGACGCAATAAAAAAATGGACGTCTGGTATTTTGGTATTACTGATGGAAGAAGAATTGGTAGAGACTTCTTTTTATATAAAGATGTTCAAAATAAAATCGCTTATACGAAGACAGAATTAAGAAATCGAATTGGTGATGGTGGTCAAGTGTTGGATTCACAAAGAGAATATATGGAATATGTGAATCGATTACTCTTTGGATTTGAAACATTGGATGAATATAAAGAAATGCTTGATTTACTTATTCAGCTTAGAACACCAAAACTTTCAAAAGATTTTAAACCGACAAAAATCAATGATATTTTGACAAGTTCTTTGCAAACGTTATCAGAAGATGATCTTAGACCAATATCGGAAGCCATTGAAAATATGGATTCCTTAAAAGTAAATTTAGATACCTTAAAAGAAAGTATAAAAGCGGGAAAACAGATTCAAAAAGTATATGATCAATATAATAAAATCGTATTATATGATAAGGCTAATTCTTATGAAACGGCTTTAAAGGAATATGATGAGTGCCATAAAACAGCATTAAAATTAGAAGAAACAAAGTTAGATTGTGAAGAAAAATTAGAGAAAGAACAACAATGTTATGATGCGATTGTACAAGAAGAAGATGTTTTAACGAAAGAGAGAAATTCCTTAAATCAAAGTGAGGCAACCCAGTTAAAAGAGCAGGAAGAATCTTATAGAAAAGAACTTCATGAGTGGGAAAAACAAAAAGAGGAAAAAGAGAAACAGTATAATGAGAAAAAAGAAAGGAGAATAGAGTTAGAGAATAAAGTAAAAGAGCAAGAAGAGAAAAATGACATTTATAGAGATGAAATTCAAGAAAAATTAGAGGAGATGGAAGAATATATCGAAGATATTCCATTTGATGAATTTGAGTTTTTTAAACAGGAATTGTTAGGAAATCTAGATCAGTCTTATGACTTTGAATCCCATAAAAAGTTACTTCAAACTTATCAAAAAAATGTGGAAGATGGAGTGGAGATTTTAGAGAAGGAGAAAAAATATCAAGAACAGTATAGCGATTCCTTACAAAAATATGATGAAATTCAAAAAGAAAGAGATGATATCGAAAGAACATTAAAGCAGTATGAAATTCTTCTCCATGAAACAAAAGCGGAATTTATCGAAAATTTATATCGATGGGAAAGAGGAAATCAGCAGTTAAAAATACCACAAAATTCCATACAGGAAATAACAAGAATTGTAGAAGCATGGCAACAGGGGGATGAATATTCTAATTTAGAAACTATTATAAGAAA
>DVIZ01000117.1 GCA_018710905.1 Candidatus Scybalomonas excrementigallinarum
TGATATTTTAGATGGAAAAATAATCTATGGAGAGAAATTACCATCCAAAAGGGCTTTGGCAAGAAATCTAGGGGTGAGTGTGATCACAATAGAAAATGCGTATGCACAGCTTTTATTAGAAGGATATATTATTTCGAAAGAGAAGAGAGGATATTATGTCAATCATGACCAGTTAAATAGTCGAAAAAAGAAAGAAATAACGTTTGTGACAAAATATCCAGAACATGAATATTTTGTAGATTTTTGTGCCAATAAAACACCGAATAAGTTTTTTCCGTATTCGATCTGGGCAAAACTTATGCGAGAAGTATTAACGGCGAAAGATGTGCGACTATTAAAAAACGTTCCATTTAATGGAATCGAAGGGTTGCGAGTGGCCATTGCAGAGCATTTATATGAAAGAAGAGGAATTACGATTTCACCAGATTGTATTATTGTAGATTCCGGTGTTGAATATTTATATGGAAGGATTATCCGCTTATTAGGTACAAAGGGAGGATATGCTGTGGAAGATCCAGGGTATCGCATTATCGATCGCACATTAGATGGATATGGACTGGATTGGAAGCATATTAGTGTCGATGAGAATGGAGTGGACATCAACTTATTAAGAAAAAGTGGAGCGAATATTGTTCACGTATCGCCTTCCAATCAATTCCCTACAGGAAATACAATGCCTCAAAAGAGAAGGAAGGAATTATTGGAGTGGGCCTATGAAAAAGAAGATCGTTATATTATTGAAGACGATTTTGATTGTGAGTTTTGTGTCGGTGGGAAACCAATTCCAACTATGTTCAGCATGGATCAGAGGGAGAGGGTTATTTATGTGAACACCTTTTCAAAATCGTTAATTGCCTCACTTCGAGTTAGTTATATTGTGTTGCCAGAAACGCTGATGGAGCGATATATAAAGACCAGTCCTTTTTATTCTTGTACGGTTTCTAGTTTTGAACAATTGACATTAGAGAAATTTATAAAAGGCGGATATTTTGAACGGCATATTACAAGAATGGCAAACTATTATAAAAGAATAAAAAGACTGTTAATTGAGGAAATTCAGAGTTCTACATTAAAAGAGCATGTATATATTCAAGAAGTACAAGCAGGAACACAATTTTTAGTGAAAATAAATACGACATTAAGTGATGATGAATTAGCAAATTATATTAAGAAGAAAGATATCCACGTATCTTTTTTGACTCAATATTGTGAAGAAGATATTTGTATGATTCCCCATATTATGGTGCTAAATTATTCTTCCATTGAAGAAGAGAAAATAAAAGAAGCCATTCAAAGGTTGGCAGAAGCGATAGAAGAAATAAAAAGGGCGGGTAACTAATAACAAAGGTTTTAAAAATCCCTATCTTTATAATAATTCGTATTTTAGAAAGTTAAGAATTTGTTAATATTTTTATTGTCCATATGTTAAGAAGGGGTATTTATAATAAAAGCATAAGAAACAAAATATGTTTTTTAAAAAGCACCGCAACTTACTAAGACAGACAATTATGGATACAATCCAATGGTTGTTGTAAAATGGGCAAACAAAGGAGGAAATGACATGTATAAAATCTTAGTATGTGATGATGATAAAGAAATCGCGGATGCAATCGAAATCTATTTAACCAATGAGGGATATCAAGTTGTTAAAGCGTATAATGGATTTGAGGCATTAGATGTTTTAGAACAAACAGAAGTTCATTTAATTATTATGGATATTATGATGCCAAAAATGGATGGAATGAGAGCGACTTTGAAAATTCGAGAGAGTAAAAACATTCCAATTATTATGCTTTCTGCGAAAAGTGAAGACTATGATAAAATCATGGGACTGAATATGGGAGCTGATGATTATTTAACAAAACCCTTTAATCCATTGGAATTGATTGCAAGAGTGAAAAGTCAGCTTCGCCGATACACAAGACTTGGGAGTATGCAGATTCAATCAAAAGGAATTTATAGAAACGGAGGACTTGAGTTGAATGAAGAAACAAGAGAAGTGACTGTGGATGGAGAAGCAGTGAGACTTACTCCTGTTGAATTTGGAATTCTTTCTTTTTTAATAAAAGAACCAGGAAGAGTTTTTTCTATTGATCAAATTTATGAAAATGTATGGAAAGAACCTTCTTTTTCTCCAGAAAATACAGTATCAGTACACATTAGACGAATTCGGGAAAAAATTGAAATTAACCCGAAAGAACCAAAATATTTAAAGGTGGTGTGGGGCGTTGGCTACAAGATTGAAAAATTATAGTAGAGCTTGGTATAGTAAGCTCATTGTATGGCTCCTTGTCCTTGCGTGTTCAGCAGGAATTACAACTTCTTTTTGGTACGGAGTTTCTCATTATAAAGATTTTCCCTACTTAGATGAGAGCAATTATTTGGAAAGTTATGAGTTTAGTTGGAACATTCAAGATTATACAGATGCATTAATTCAAAAGTTGACCTATGAGAATATGACAGAACATTTCCAAAAAGAGTTATTGGATGCACAGATGAACAATGCCTATTTAGAATGGTATTATGCAGGTGGAAATGTGCGGTTTTCAGAAGGAAGTTATTCCGAGCAATATGATTCGTATCAATTATCACAAAAAGAAATCAATAGTTATTATACAGAGGCATATTATAGAGACTATGATGAATACAGTGATGATACAATCGATACAGAATATGATTCCGAGTATGGCACAAGTGTTACACAAAATACTATCAGTGCGCCAACACAAGCAGAGGAAGGGCAAAAGAATAGCGAAGATACAACAGATAATTTAAGTTATGAAGCGTTTGTAAAGGCAAATCCTACATTAAGAAAGGATTTGAAAGAATGTTTGGAATATAATCTAAAGCAACAATATGACTATAACAAATATGTATTAGAAAAGAACCGATTATTTCAAGCATCGGTTATTGCAAGAGATAAGAAACAAGAATGGAATCGAGTGAAAAAAGAATATAGGCAAAATCCTTTTTTCCTCTTTTATGACAATGGTGTAGAAAGTTCCAGTAAAGACTTAGATAATAATACAACAAATTCCATTAGTTATAGTGGCGTAACAAAGGTAGGAGCAACAGAACGAAGCACTGTTAATTCTTTTCAATACTTTGATAGCAATGACATAAGTGATTCTCTTGCCATACCATTTCGCTCTGTTGATTATAGTGAATATTATTACAATGATGAAAATCCTTACTCCAATTCCAATCATCTTGATAGAAAAGAACAAGATGTGACTTCTATTTTTAAAACATGGTATGAACAGCAAGTAGAAAATACATTAAGCAAATATCAAGTTGGAATTCAAATGACTTATATCACTTTAAGTGATAAAAATGAAACGCTTGTTCTTGCAAAAGAAAAGAGTAAAGAAATTTTATTCTATATTGTAATTATGGCGATGATTCTTGTAATTGGTATGATCTATTTAATCGCCACAACAGGAAAAAATCCAAAAGATAATGAAGTGCATTTGAACTTGTTAGATTCTATTTGGTCAGAAATACAAGTAGGAATCGGAGTTCTTCTTGGATTTGGATTTCTTGGATTTTTTATTGAGGTTTGCATTGGCTATCCAGGATTATATCGAGTTGAAGATGGAGAAATTAGAAATCCGTTGTTAAATCTGTTTGGAGAACCACAATCCCAAATTTTAATTTCATTAGTAACGGTATTTTGTGCGTTTTTATTGTTCTCTTTAATTTTATCTCAAGTGAGACGATTAAAAGCAAGAAAATGGCTCGATGGTTTTATTTGTATCCGAGTGATTAAATACTTCTGGAAGAAGTTTATAAAAGGTATGGAAACTCTTTGGACAGGTGGACGATTAATGAATCGTATGATGATTCTTGCGATTGTAGCCCCAATTGTTGCCGCAACTTGGATCGGTCTTCCGTTTGTCATTGCAGGACTTTTATTTTTAGTTTATGCTTATGTTCCTGATTTTGAACGATTACAGGAAGGCGTAAAGAAAATTAAAGAAGGCGATGTTTCTTATCAAATTAAGATGGAACATAAAGGTGTGATGAAAGAAGTTGCAGACGATATCAATCAGATTTCAGAGGGATTAAAAGGAGCAATTGAATCCGAACTTCGCTCGGAACGAATGAAATCCGAATTAATTTCGAATGTATCTCATGATATTAAAACACCGCTCACTTCGATTATTACTTATGTGGATCTATTGAAAAAGGAAGAGATCGATAATGAGACGGCAAAGGATTATATTGCAGTCATTGAAAAGAAGGCACAGCGATTAAAAGTATTAACCAATGATTTATTTGAGGCAGCAAAGGCAAGCAGTGGTGATATGCCAGTTCATTTAGAAAAAGTGAATATGCAGTCTTTAGTCCAACAGGCACTAGGGGAGTTTGATGATAAGTTAAGAGGTGCAGATTTAGAAGTTCGTGTTACGATGCCAGAAGAACCGGTTTCCATTTTGGCAGATGGTCGTTTAATGTGGAGAGTGACATCTAATCTGTTATCAAACGCAGTGAAATATGCCCAGCCAGGAAGTCGTCTTTACTTAGATGTGAAAGAAGAAAAAGATACCAACCGTGTATGCTTCATTATGAAAAATATTTCTGCGTATGAATTAAATATTGATGCAGAAGAGTTGATGGAGAGATTCACAAGGGGCGATGAGTCAAGAAGTACAGAAGGCAGTGGACTTGGATTAAATATTGCCAATAGCCTTGTAGAATTACAACATGGTGAATTTAAGATTCATATCGATGGTGATTTATTTAAAGTCATCGTAACAATGCCGAAATTTCAAGAAAATAAAGCAGAAAAAGAACAACAAGAACAAAAGAAAGACGTTGATTTTCCAGTTGCTCCTATGAAAGAAAAGCAAAAAGACGAGGGAGTTATGGATGAAAATGTCGTTGTAGATTTGAAGAAAGAAGAAATCGTTCTAAGAAAAGAAGAATAAAAAAGATAAGAAAAGACCACTATGAAGTGATAAAAAGATATTACTTTGTAGCGGTCTTTTTGTATGAAATTATATTTTTTCATGATTTTACTTGCCATATGTAATAAAATGTGTTATATTATGTAAAGAATTTGTAACAATTAAGAAATGAAAATGAAAAAAAGAATTTGGAGGTATTAATGAGAATGTGGAAAAAAGCGATTGCAGTTGCGATGACAGCGTGTTTTTGTTTGATGGCGCCAGCTCATACATTTGCGCAGACAGAAGAAAATCCAGTGGCAACTGTAACAAAGGTAGCAGAAATTAACACAGTCGCAGATAATACAAAAGAAGTAATAAATCTTAACAATAAAGTAACAACTACATCTGTACAACAGAAGGCTACTGCGAAGAAGGTATCTTCTGTAAAGACAACAAGCGTAAAGAAAACTTCTAAGAAAGTATCTCCTGTAAAGAAGTCAAGTGTGAAGAAAACTTCTAAGAAGTCTAGAAAGTATCTTGGAACATTTAAAGCCTATGCTTATAATGGAGCGGGAACAACTGCATCAGGAACAACAACAAAAGCAAACCGTACAGTAGCAGTCGATCCAAAAGTAATTCCATTAGGTTCAAAACTTATGATTAATGGAAAAATCTATGTAGCAGAAGATACAGGCGGATTTATTAAAGGGAAAAAAATTGACATTTTTATGCCATCTTATAACGATTGTATTCAATGGGGCGTAAGAAATGTAAAAGTATATTTGATTAAATAATTTTGAGAAAAGAAGAAAACGAGTGCTTCTTATCTTACATACAGAATAAAAAATTGAAAATAAACATAAAAAGACATTTTCTAGTGGTGAAAGCTAGAAGATGTCTTTTTTGTTTCATAAGAAATACCTTGTTACACTTAGATTTGCTGAGTAAGACGGAATACAAACAATTTGCACGGTTTTAATAAAATGAAAAAACAGAGTATAAAAATTTCGTTTTTTGTAAAAATAGGCTCACTTTTTATAGAAAATTATGATATAATACAAAAATATAATATTAAAATTGCAAAAAAGATTCGATAGGAAAGGGAGTTAGAGAATGTTTCGAGAAATATCAAAGTTAGTAATCTATCGGGAGTTTGAAGAGGATAATATTTTATTGAATTTAGCAAGTATTTTCGAAGATTATGAGAAGAAAGCGGTTTCCAATGAAAATTTAATTACAAGAATTTATGAGGAAATTCATAAGTTGCTAGATATTGCGACTCAGTATGGATTTGATAAAAATCTATGGCATAATTATTTAACCTTTTTGCTTATAACAAATGAAAATCCATTTAGTATCACTTGTGAAAAAGTAGGGGCTAGTGTTGGGAAAACGGTAAATCATTTTGCAAAAGGAGATTTTAAGATTTTTAAAAACCTATTTGATTTTTCCTTTGAACAAATCGAAAAAGACTTGGGAATTGACTGTTTTACAACTATTTGTCACTATGAGGCCGTTGGAAAAAAAGAGCGGATGTATAATAAAAATGTAAGTGAAAAAGTACAAGCATTAAGTGAAAAAATAGAACAAGCCAAAGATGAGAACGATATTTTTGAACTTGTAACCGAATTCTATCGTGCCTATGGTGTTGGAATGTTTGGACTCAATAAAGCATTCCGCATTGTGAGCGGGGAAAAAGATGCTATTTTCCAACCAATTAATAATACAGAACAAGTTTTGTTAGATGATTTAATTGGATATGAAATTCAAAAAAAGAAGTTGGTGGATAATACGAAAGCTTTTGTGGAAGGAAGAGAGGCAAATAATTGCTTGCTTTTTGGAGATGCTGGAACAGGAAAATCTACAAGTGTTAAGGCGATTATTAATGAATATTACGATCAAGGGCTTCGTATGATTGAAATTTATAAACATCAATTTAGAGATTTATCCAGTGTCATTGCACAGATTAAAAATCGAAATTATCGTTTTATTATTTATATGGATGATTTATCTTTTGAAGAGTTTGAAATCGAATATAAGTTTTTAAAAGCTGTGATCGAAGGTGGACTAGAGACAAAGCCAGACAATGTGTTGATTTATGCAACGTCTAATCGACGCCATTTAATTCGAGAAACATGGTCGGATCGCTCTGATATGTCAAAAGATGAATTGCATCGTTCTGATACCATGCAGGAAAAATTATCATTAGTTTCCCGATTTGGTATTACGATTAATTATTCCAAACCAACACAAAAAGAGTATTACGAAATTGTTGTAGAACTGGCTAAAAAATATCCAACGATTACTTTATCAGAAGAAGAACTTTGTGCAGAAGCCAATAAATGGGAATTGAGCCATGGAGGAATTTCCGGAAGAACAGCCCAACAGTTTATTAATTATCTGGCAGGAAAATCAGAATGAAAATAGGTATAAAATCATAAAAAATGGGCCACACTTTATAAAAAAGGAGTGTGGTTTTGTTATGTCAAAAAACAATACAAAAAAAGAGTTAAAGATGATTCGAAATTCTATGTCTTTAGAACAACTTTCTAAGGATCAGAAGATGAAATATGAAATTGCAAAAGAATTAGGACTTTATGATAAAGTGATAGAACACGGTTGGAAGTCTTTATCAGCAAAAGAAACAGGAAAAATCGGTGGTATTATGACTCGAAAAAAGAAAGAAGAAGAGAGAGAAAAGAAACGAGGAGTTAGTGTAGAAGATATCGATACAGATATTGATGGAATCAACGATGTATTAAAACATGAAGATTCTCCAAAGTTATAAGAAACGCTCATAAGAAACCAATCCTTTTCAACTGTTTCCTTCTATGGTAAAATATGTATAAAAGTGTGCATTGCTAAAAGTAATGGAAAGGCCAAAACTTTGAGCAAGCTATACTTTGTTTTGGAAAACAAGAGATAACAATAAGAAGGAGTAGAATAGGAGAAAAGGATATGGCATTAGAAGTAGGAATGAAATGGCAAGAAACAGAAGAGGTAACAAACGATAATACAGCAGCCGTTCTTGGAAGCGGTGGAATGAATGTATATGCAACACCTGCTATGATTCTTTTAATGGAAAAAGCATCATGGACATTAGCAGGAAAAGAGTTAGAAGAAGGGTTAACGACCGTTGGAACGTTAGTCAATGTAAAACATCTCTCTGCAAGTCCAATTGGAAGCACAATTACTTGTAATACAGAATTAATTGAAATCGATAGAAAGCGATTGGTATTCCATGTAGAAGCATTTGATAATGCAGGGAAAATTGGAGAGGGAACTCATGAAAGATTTATTGTAGAAAGTGAAAAATTTCTTGCAAAGACCGAAGCGAAATTAAAATAAAAATAGAGTATAAAAAAGCCATTGAATTAGGAGAAACCTAGTTCAATGGCTTTTTCGTTCTTTCTATGATTGTTTTCATACAAGAGAGAATGGAAAACAAAGCGAAAAGACAAGCAATTCCTATCATAACCCACTGTTTTGTTGAGAGAGGACGCTGTTCTAAAAAAAACGTATCCGTCGTTAATGCGTTTAACTCTTTTGTAGAAAACTGGGTGATAGAAGATAGGTGTTTTTTTAGCTGCTTAATCTCTTCTGTGTTGGACTCTCTTTTTCCAGTGAGAGAAAGAGGAGTGGATAACGTGGAGTTTTCACGAGGATTTAATAAATAAAATTGCAGTCCTTCTTTTGAAAAAGAATAATAGTATTGCCCAACACATATTTTATTTTCAAAAACATCGTATCCAGAATAGGTTAACGGAGTTTTAATTGTAATTTCTTCTTGTTTTGTTCTTTCGCTCCAAAAGAGAAAACAGGTGATAGAAAATACAATCAAATATAAAATGGGCAGAAAAAAGTTTTTATAACTGTTTTTTTTCTTTTTTATCATAGGCAATGGTTCCTTTTCCATAAAACGGATAACTCCGTATTTTGTATCACAATATCAGTTACTAAGAAAGTTATCGCATATTTAAAAAGGACTGTCAATTTAAAAATAAGGAAATTAGAGTAATTGTTTTAGAGAAGTAACTTTAATCTTTAATACACGAGATAAAAATGGAAATTTTTCTTTCATAAGAGTGTACTCTTCTCCAGATTCTTCAAAAGAAGCGATTCCTTCGATTAAAAATCCAGTTCCTTGGTAGTTATTAAATCCTAACACTTCTTTACTTCCTAATGTGACTTTTACACGGTCGTTTTGCTTTACATCATTTTCTGTACTATGCATACCTGCTGCTGGGATTAAAATCGTATCTTCCTTTTGAATTACAAGATAAGAATTCCAAGTGTTTGTTACATGAGGTTCTCCTTCTCCCCAAGAGGTAATGGATACAACTCCTTCGTGTTTTAATACTTCATAAAATTTTTCTGTTAACATAAGATTTTCTCCTTTTTATTTTTTTATAATTAAAGACTTATTATATCGTCGATAAATATTATCTTTAA
>DVIZ01000118.1 GCA_018710905.1 Candidatus Scybalomonas excrementigallinarum
CCCCCTTAAGATGAGATTTCCCATAGCGTAAGCTAGTAAGACCCCTTGAAGACGACAAGGTTGATAGGTCAGAGGTGGAAGCATGGTAACATGTGGAGCTGACTGATACTAATAGGTCGAGGGCTTGACCTTAAAACTTAATGAAGCAAAGTAATCGTTAAGAAAATCTAAGAAAAAAATCTGTGTGTAGTTTTGAAGGTATAAACTACTTGACAAATGAGTAAGATGTGGTAGAATATATCTTAGTTATTCCTCCTTAGCTCAGTCGGTAGAGCATGCGGCTGTTAACCGCAGTGTCGTTGGTTCAAGTCCAACAGGGGGAGCTGTTAATCGCGGCTTGAAGCTGATGGTTACATCGCATATGCAATGCAACAATATCTTTATTAAATATCCGGCTCCATGGTCAAGCGGTTAAGACACCGCCCTTTCACGGCGGTAACAGGGGTTCAAATCCCCTTGGAGTCATTATGGCGACTTAGCCAAGTGGTAAGGCATGGGACTGCAACTCCCTGATCATCGGTTCAAATCCGTTAGTCGCCTCTAAAGCAAAGAATCAATCGAAAGGTTGGTTCTTTTTTTGTATCATAATCATTTCGTTTCTTATTATGTAAAGAAAGAACAGAGGATAAACGCTGTGTAATCTCCAGATCTCCAGATAGGAAAAGTTTTTTATATTTTATATAAAAAAGCTGAGAGCTACGAATTTTTCTTCGTAGCTCTCAGCTTTTTTTGATATCGAGGAATAGAACATTGTCCTTTCCTTTATGATACTTTATGGAACCCTTTTTATTTTAGGATTCTATTGAATTTGTATTATTTACTGTAATATGTTCGGTACGGTAAATAGCAGTGTTATTTGCTCCATCTGTGAAGCGTACATAGATATATCCACTGAATGGTTCTTCAATCTTACATTCATTTGAAAGTTCCCAAGAAGAATAAGGACTAAATGTCTCACCATCTTTTACGAGAAGATATTCAATGGAGTGATAACCTGATGCACCGAAGTCTGCGAAAAATGAGACTGTAAATGGATTTGATACTTCTATTGTGCTATCAGGAATTTCTGTATCAACAGAGTAGAGATGAATGTCCTCATCGCTGTTAACAGTAACAGAATTTACTGCTCGTGTATCAACACAGATTTCATTTGTTTTACGAGCAAGATAATCGCCCACGCCATTTTTGTAGCGTACAAAAACGGAACCTTTAAAATCATCGTTGATTGTTACGGTACTTCCTTTTTTCCATTTTCCATTGGTATATTCTTCGCCTTCTGGAACAAGCATATAGCTAGTTGTAGAAGGTTTTGTTACCCCATATTCAGCAGAAAAGGAAAGTGTTAAATCTTCGGTAATATTTAAGTAACGATCGCTCTTTTCGGTTTTTCCCATTAATGAGATACCGTCCACATTACTTTCTACTTTTGTGTTATAAATATTTTTTAATTCCCCAGTTTTTTCATCAACACGAGCCCGTTGACTCATTGTTTGATCGACAGAAATCGTAGAACCGTCACTAAAGAAATGAATCGTACCTAACAAATCTGTACGATATACATCAGTTGCGCGAAGGTTCTTTAATGTTTTCTTTCTTGGAAAACCAGCCGCATTTCCAATTCCACAAGAGATGACAGAAAAGGAAGGGTCCACTGCAGATAAGAAATCTGGAGTTGTGGAAGTCCAAGAACTATGATGTCCGACTTTTAAAACATCAGATTTTAATTGATATTTGTAAGATCTAACCATTTCTTGTTCTGATACACTTTGAGCATCTCCTGTAAATAAAAAGCTATTATCTCCATTTTCTACTTTTGCAACAATAGAGGAGTCATTTAACGCTTCATAATTACTACGTTGGGGAGCTAAAAATGTGATTTTGGTTGTTCCAAAATAGATAATTTCACCAGGGTTTGGGTGAATTGGTTGAATGCCTTCTTCCCATAAAATTTGTAGGAATTGGTTATAGATACGCAATACATTTGGGGTAGATTTTGTAGGAGCTTGCGTTGGTAAAAACAATTTTTTTGCAGGAATTTCCTTTAGAACAGTCATGAGACCTCCGATATGGTCATGATGTCCATGGCTAGCTATTACATACTCTAGTTCTTTTACACCCTTAGAACGAAGAAATTCTAATGTTTCTTCTGCATGATCTTCTGGTCCACAATCAATTAGCATATACTTGCCATCACTCTCTAATAAAGCACCGTCACCTTGTCCAACATACATATAGTATACATCTAAGTTATCACCAGGGTTAGCAAGTGCTGTTTGAGGAGAAAGCAAAGGAAGACAGAGGAAAAATAATAATAATCCTAGTCTACCAAAAGTTTTTCGAAACTTTTGCGATTTTAACATGATGTAACTCCTTAATTCTATTTTTTTATATTCTTTTGTGAAACAGTTAGTTATCACTATTTATGATACGATGTTTTATTTTGATAGTCAAGGCAGAAAGCTAAGTTTTCAGAAAGGTGATTCTAAAATCCAGTTGTTTTGAATTGTTTAAAAATTTCTATTTCTTCTTGTTGCTGTAATTTGTTATCTATAACTAATTTTCAATCTATTTTCTTCTCCATTTATATGAAAATTATATGTTGATATACCATTCTGTTTTTAATAAAATAACATATATACACTTATGATATTCGATAAATCGAGATAGAAACGTATAGAAAACGGAGTTTCGGTGTTTCTACTTAGCAGAATCCGAAAAGAAGTTTTTAGTTTTTTCAGAAATAGAATAAGAAAAATTCTTGCCTTTTCACGAATAAATGGCATAATCGTTATGTTGTTGCATCCAATCTGACAACAGAGAGGGGTGTACTACTTGGAAGTGATCATATCCTTTTTGGTTTCTGTTATAGCAAATGTATTTATCTATTATATTTGCTATAACAGAAACGACTGTGACAACTAGCCAAAAAAAGCCCCAGAGGTTGCGGCTCTGGGGCTTTTCCTTGTATACCACTTGGATACGATATCCTTTTTATCTATTGTCAGTATAGCACAAACGTCTAGCCTTTTCAAGTATATGACTTTTTTATATTTTTATTCAGTCACTCTGTTTTAATATTAATTAAATCGTTTCTTCAATTTATTTTTACTCACTGATACTACTTTAATCATTTAGCTTAAAACTAGGTAAATACTCATAATCTCTTGAAGTAAGAATAATTTTTTTCCATTGTGCAAATTTCTCAAAATTTGATATTTCTAATTCGGATTTTAAAAACAACTGTGCCATTTTTATATGTGTTACACTACCAAACAGTAGATTTTCATTACAAAAAAAACATAAATCTTCTATCCAATTACCTTTATTTTTAAATAAACTATCAAATTGATTTAAAAGATTATTTAAAACATAGACATTAGAATTATAGATTCCAATGGTAAGAGGGTTTTCAATAGTTTTATAATTATACCATGTATATGTCTTTACTATTTTTATTAAGTGTTTTTCTAGCATTTTATAACATTCACTGTATTTATTTTCTTCATATTTGTGAAATGTTAATGAAAAATATGTTGAGTATTCTAAACAATAATTAAGAAAATTTTTAAATTCTTCTCCTTTTATATCATCATTAATTAAAGAATAGGTAATCATAATATCTTTTTCTCCTTAAATCGTTCTATGGAGCATACCAAATATGTGCCTCATAGTCAAAAGTATAACTTCTAGCATGAATATGAGGCCAATAACCCTCAGTACTTCCATGATTTTCTGGACCTCTATAAGAATTTCCTGCTAATCCTCTTGCATAAGAAAAGCTAGTAGCAAAAATAGTTCCTTTTGAATCATTAGAGTAAGCCAATGGTTTAGCTTGACTAGTTGTTAGTCCTCCTCCAACATAAACAGCATTCTTTCTTAAAACAGCAGCATAATATTTATACTTATTTTGTTTTTTTAAGGCTTCTACTACTTCTTCAGCAAGAGTATAAGCTACACCTGCTATTAAAATTACACCACCAACTGCTAATAGTGCTTCAATTGCAGCTGCAACTAATGGAATGCCTACTGGAATAACAAATGCTATTCTACTTTTGGGGTCTAATCTATATTCCCTTCCATTTTCTTGGTCTATCAACATAGTACTTGAAAAATCATTTGTGTCTTCTGTATATTCAATATTTTTATCAAATTTTATTTGATAATTTGAAACTAAGTTATTTGATTCAGAGTAAGTTTGTATAGCATTAACTTTAGTAATCTCAACAACTGCATCTTCATTACTGTCTTTTTTATCTAAATAGAAAATATAGTTTCCACTCTGATCACTATATGACAATTTAACTCCTTTCCAATCTTTACTTATAATTTTGAAATAATAACCATCAATGATTATTGATTCTTCATTATTACTTGCAAATACATTAATGCTTGTATTGAATACTATAGCAAACACAAGGAATAATGATAATACTTTTTTAAATAGTTTTTTCATATTTTTTCCTCCTAAACACAATATTGTTAATAAAATAATATAATAACAATATAATAAAATAAATATTAAATATAGTCTATGACGTTTTGGGAAAATTATTTCATTATCATATATATACAATTACACAGAACCAACTCTCTTTTTCAAATATACTACTATAATTTTTAAATACTAAGAATAAAATCTCTCTATCTTCCAAATTCATACTCTCTATTTTTAATTTCTCTAATACTTACCTTTCTTGTACTTTCATAATCTCTTTCTTTCTCTATTGTTTCTAATGCACCTTCTAACGTTTGATTTGCCCTCTTTTCAGTTTTCATTTGCTCCATAATAGTAAAATCATTACATGGCTTTCTTAACGCTCTAATTACATTTAGAACCGTAGAACGGTGCAAAATAGGCACTTGTTTTGCTAGGACTAAGAATTTCTCTTTTGATTCCTCTATCCGCTGTCGTAGCATTGGCTTCAAGGCTTTACAATCCAGTTCTAAGGCTTTTCCTCCTTAGCCTTAGAAATTTATCTGAATGATAAAATCAGTCCTAGAAACCACTTTTATGCCTTTCTCATCTAAATTAAAGTTGTATCTTTTCTATCTCTGCTTTCGTATATTCCATAAAGTCTTTCATTTGCAACAATACCTTTTGATCTTCATTTGACAATAAATAGGACTTATGAAGCACTTTATAGATATTTTCTTCTGCCTACTCCATATGCATCATCACTTTCTGTAAGTCTCTATCAAATTAAGAAATAAATGATATAATAACGAGAAAAGCAAGGTTCATGCTTACATGAAACTGTATTTGATGAGAAGAGTATCGAGACAAGAGTTGATATGCTATAATGAAATAAAACAAGATTTTTGGAAGTAAATACAAATTATAGATAAAAAGGAGAAAAAATTGGAATGGGAGAAAAAGAGTTATTATTATCGCTAGATGAAGAAGAACAGTTAATAAAAATTGGAAAGGCATTTTCATCAGAAGTTCGAATTAAAATTTTGAAACTTTTATGCCAATATGAGTTAAATGTAAATGAAATAGCGGAGAGATTAAAAATACCTACCTCATCTGCTGCTGTTCATGTAAAAGCATTAGAAGAGGCAGATTTAATTGAAACAAAGTTAATGCCTGGAATTCGAGGCTCTAAAAAGGTATGCTGCAAAACAATGGAACATTTAAATGTGGCATTATTTTCGGAAGAAGACTTAAAACAACAAGCGGAAGTTATAAAAATGCCAATTGGAAATTATGTGGACTATAAAGTCGTTCCTACTTGTGGGATCGTTGGAGAAAATGGACCGATTGATGAAGAAGATGAGCCGCGCTGTTTTTATAGCCCAAATCGGCATGAAGCACAACTGCTATGGTTTGGAAAAACAGGATATGTGGAATATCGATTTCCAAATACCATTTTAATGACAGAAAGAGCAAAAGCATTGGAATTATCAGCAGAACTTTGTTCCGAAACACATGAATATGATTTAAATTGTAAATCGGATATTACCGTTTGGATTAACGGAGTAGAAGCTGGAACATGGGAGTGTCCAAGCGATTTTGGAGGAAGAAGAGGAAAGAGAAATCCGACTTGGTGGCCAGATAAAAATACCCAGTATGGCAAGTTAAAAACATGGCGGATTACAGAAAAAGGCTCTTTTTTAGATGGGAATTTATCCAATAAAGCTACTATTCGTGACTATCACTTAGAGGAAAAAGATTATATCTCTGTCCGGATCGGAGTAAAAGAAGATGCAATCCATCAAGGAGGTGTAAATCTCTTTGGGGAAGGTTTTGGTGATCATGCTCAAAATTTAGTGTTAAAAATTGTGTATGATTCTGAAAAATAAGTATTTACAGTTTGGGGATTTGAAAGTATAATAAAAACATAAATATTGAATTAAAACAAAAATTTTATAATAAATATGGAGGGTTAACGATGGTAAAGGAATTAATGGCAAAGTTTGTAGAGGTTTTTGGAGAAGGTGGAGAGATCATTCCATTTTTTGCACCAGGACGAGTCAACTTAATTGGAGAGCATACGGATTATAATGGGGGACATGTATTTCCATGTGCGCTTACCATTGGAACTTATGGAGTTGTTCGTAAAAGAATGGATAGAAAACTTCGGTTTTATTCTATGAATTTTGAAAAGTTCGGGGTTTTAGAAAGTTCTCTAGACGAGCTTCAATATTCAAAAGAAGCCAATTGGACGAACTATCCAAAAGGAGTCATTTGGGCGTTTAAAGAACATGGATATGAAATAACAGAAGGGTTTGATTTTGCGTGTGTTGGAACGATTCCAAATGGTTCTGGACTTTCCTCCTCTGCTTCTTTAGAGGTTCTTACAAGCAAGATTTTAATTGATTTATATGGATTTAAAGATGTGGATATGGTAAAGGCATCTCTTTATAGCCAATATGCAGAAAATAAATTTGTTGGTGTTAATTGTGGAATTATGGATCAATTTGCTATTGCTATGGGGAAAAAAGATCATGCCATTTATTTAGATACTGCTACATTAGAATACCAATATGCACCAGTGGAACTGGATAACGCCAAAATTGTTATTATGAATACGAATAAAAAGCGTGGATTAGGCGATTCCAAATACAATGAGAGAAGACAGGAATGTGAAACTGCATTAGCGGAAATTCAAAAAGTAAAAGATATCAAAGCCCTTGGGGAATTGACAGAAGAAGAGTTTGAAGCCGTAAAATTAGAAATTAAAGATCCAATTCGTGTGAAACGTGCAAAACATGCGGTTTATGAAAACCAAAGAACCGTAAAAGCAGTAGAGGCGTTAAAAAATCATGATTTAGCACTGTTTGGACAGTTAATGAATGAGTCCCATATTTCTTTACGAGATGATTATGAAGTAACAGGGATCGAACTAGATTCTCTTGTAGAAGCCGCTTGGAAGCAAGAAGGAGTCATTGGAGCTCGTATGACAGGAGCAGGATTTGGTGGTTGTGCAGTGAGTATTGTAAAAGCGGATAAAATCGATGCTTTTATTAAAAATGTTGGAAAAGAATATGAACAAAAAATTGGGTACAAAGCGGACTTTTATGTAGTAGAAATTGGTTCTGGTCCAGTTCGTTTAGAAGAATAATATTGTTATATTACATATCATTGATACGGGCAGTTTAGAGATGAGTTCTAAGCTGTCCACACCTCTATATAGAAATGTATAAAATATAAGATGAGATTAGTGCGGAGGAGTAAAGATGGAAATTCAAGCAAGAATCAAACAGTTAGTGAATTATGGGATGAAAGCAGAACTTTTAATGGAAGAAGATCGGATTTATACAACAAATCTTTTATTGGACTTATTAAAGGTAACAGAATATGAAGATTTGGAAGTGGAAGAGGGAGAATTAGAAGATATTTTAAAAGATATGCTAGATTATGCATTTGAACAAAAGATTATCGATGATAATGGCGTTGTAACAAGAGATTTATTTGATACTAGAATTATGAATTGTCTTATGCCAAGACCAAGTCAAGTGATTAAAACATTTAACGGATATTATAAAGAGTCTCCAACAAAGGCAACTGACTATTTTTATAAACTGAGCCAAGACTCTGACTATATTCGAAGATATCGAATTAAGAAAGACTTAAAATGGGTAACGAATACAGAATATGGTGACTTGGATATTACGATTAATTTATCAAAACCTGAAAAAGATCCAAGAGCCATTGCAGCAGCAAAAAATGCGAAAGCTAGTTCATATCCAAAATGTCTTCTTTGTAAAGAGAATGAAGGGTTTGCAGGGAATCTAAACCATCCAGCTAGGGAAAATCATAGAATTATTCCAATTATAATCAATGAACAAAATTGGGGATTCCAATACTCTCCTTATGTTTACTACAATGAACATTGTATCGTATTTAATGGCGAGCATACGCCAATGAAAATTGATCGACAGGCGTTTCGTAAGCTATTTGACTTTGTAAAACAATTTCCACATTATTTTTTAGGATCCAATGCGGATCTTCCGATTGTAGGAGGTTCTATTTTAGCACATGATCATTTCCAAGGAGGAAATTATGAGTTTGCTATGGCAAAAGCACCGATTGAACAGACTTATTCCATCAAAGGATATGAAGAAGTAGAAGTTGGAATTGTAAAATGGCCGATGTCTGTATTGCGTTTAACAGGAAGCGATGAAAACAAAATCATTGATCTAGCCGACCATATTTTAACAACTTGGAGAGGATATACCGACGAAAAGGCATTTATTTATGCCGAAACGGATGGAGAGCCTCACAATACGATTACTCCAATTGCAAGAAAGGTAGGAGAAGAATATCAATTAGATTTAGTTCTTCGCAATAATATTACAACAAAAGAACATCCACTAGGTGTTTATCATCCTCATGCCGATCTTCATCATATTAAAAAAGAAAATATTGGATTGATCGAAGTTATGGGGCTTGCCGTATTACCAGCTCGTCTAAAAAAAGAAATGGAACACCTAAAACAGTGTATTTTAGAAGGAAAAGATATTAGGCAAGAAGAAGAGTTAGAAAAACACGCGGACTGGGTGGAACGTTTCTTGCCAAATTATGAAAGCGTTACAAAAGAAAACATCGATTCCATTGTGGAAAATGAAATTGGGAAAGTGTTTGAAAAGGTGCTTTTAGATGCAGGGGTTTATAAACGAACAAAAGAAGGAAGAGAGGCTTTTGAGCGTTTTATTGAGCAATTATAAATGAAATCGTTCTGATTATATTAAGAAAAAAGGCTGTCACATTTTTATGTGGCAGCCTTTTTGGCTTCTGCTATAGAAACAAATGAGAAAATATGATATCATAAAATTATTAGCCATAGTGAAAAGTATATGGGACAAAATCTTCACATAAATAGGAACAAACGAAATGGAAAGAAGGTGTAGGCGTGGTTCATGTGACTCGAATTTATCATAGTGGATTTTTAGTGGAGACAGAAAATTATTTTTTGCTCTTTGATTATTTTAAAGGAGAGCTTCCAGAGCTTTTTGGAAAGAAGATTATTGTGTTTGTGTCTCATGGACATGGTGATCATTATACTCCTACTATTTTTGAATTGGAACAAAAGTATGAAAATGTATCCTATGTGTTTTACCATAAGGTTTCAACAAGGCGAGAAAACAATATTTTACCGGTAAAAAATCATGAAAAATATGAATGGGAAGGATTAGAGATCCAAACACTACAATCCACCGATGAAGGTTGTGCCTTTTTGATAAAGGCGGATGGCAAGACTTTTTACCATGCAGGAGATTTAAATTGGTGGCACTGGGAAGGTGAGCCAGAACAATTTAATGAATGGCAAAAAGGGATGTATCGAAAAGAAACCGATGCGTTAAAAGGAAACGTGATTGATTGTGGATTTATAGTAGTCGATCCAAGACAGGAACATAACGCTTTATTAGGAATTATGGAGTTATTAAAGAAATGTGAGATTACTCATATATTCCCAATGCATTTTGACGAATGGGGTGGAATCGAAGCGATAAAACCTTATTTGGAAAAAGAAGAATTAAAGCCATATTATGGGCAATTAGAGCTAGAGAAAGAGTCTATAATAGCAGATATTTAAGAAAGAAAAGAGGAAGAAACTATGAAATTTAAAATGATTCACGAAAATTATAATGTACAGAATTTAGAACGTTCTATGAAGTTTTACGAAGAAGCATTAGGACTTTTAGAAACTCGCAGAATTGAGTCTGAAGATGGAAGTTTTATTATTGTATACCTTGCCAATGAAGAGAGCAGCTTTGAATTAGAATTAACATGGTTACGAGATCATAAAGAGCCATATAATCTTGGAGAATGCGAATTCCATTTAGCATTTGAAGCCGATGATTATGAAGCTGCTTATCAAAAACATAAAGAGATGGGATGCATCTGTTTTGAAAATCCAGAGATGGGAATTTATTTTATTTCGGATCCAGATGGGTACTGGTTAGAAATTTTACCAAGCAAATAAGAGGATAGATAGGATATACAGGATAGGATAGGGGATTACAAGAAGACATGAAAGAAATCATAAAAAAATATAAAGTGGTATTCATGGTACTTCTTTTGTTTATAGTTGTTTTGTTTTTTGTACAATGGGTTGGAAATCAAGGTCGTATTGAAAAAATGGGGAAATTGGCAAAATCATATATAGAAGAGGAAGATAAAACAGAAAAAATTGTTTTGGGAGAGAAATTTGTTATAACGCAAAGAGAATTAGAATATGCGATTATAACAGAAAATTTTAAAAGGGATCTAAGACCAGAACAGCATGCATTAGATAATTTAATTCGCTCCAAAGTAGTGCTTGTTCAAGCCAAAAAGGAAGGAGTTGCTCTAACTAAGCAAGAGAAGGAACAAGGGAAACAAAACTCTCCCCTTGGATTTTTAGGTTTAAATGAGCCCTATGAAATCGAACAATTTTTTGCTGCGTGGGAATCGATGGAGGCAGGAGAAGAAGCGATGGAGCATTTTATCGATGAATCACTTTTGATAAGGAAATACTGGAATACAAAAAAACAACAGTTTTTCTCAACAAAAGAAGGAGAAACAGAAGAAGAACTTGAAGATGCATGGAAGATAGAGAAGGAAAAGCAGATTATACAGTTTATTAAAGAAGAAAAAATAATCAATCAAAGTGGAATTTTAAGTGAAAAATACGGTAAGTATTTTTATCGTGGTATCATTAATAAAGGATAAGAAAAAAGGGCTGTGACCTAGTTTAAAATATGGAACTAGGTTACAGCCTCTTTCTTACTCGCTTATTTGAATGGTTTTTACAACCTCATTTCCTTCCCAGTCAGAGGCATAAAAAGTATAAGTTCCTTTTGACAGTTTCAATGTTAAAGAAGTGACAGTTTTTCCACGTTTTCCATTTTTAAAGTCGCTTTTTGAATGTTTTCCAGAAAGATAAGATAATGTTTTTATCCCAGAGCTTTTATCTGAAATGGAAATGGATACTTGATTGCTTCCTTTTTTAGAAGAAAGAGTTAATGTTGGTGCTTTTTTATCTTTTTTATGGGCAGTATCTTTTGCCAATAGCACTGCGCTTGTTGCATCTAAAATACCACCGGTACTCACTTTTTTAGAAAGGGAATCCAATGGTGATGCAGAATTTAGAATCAGATTTTTTAATTCACTTGCATAAAAATTTGGACTGATACTATTTAAAATCGCTGCCACCCCAGATACAAAAGGGGTTGCCATAGAAGTACCAGTAAATCTTCCATAGGAATTGCCAACTAATGTGCTATAAATACGAGTTCCCGGTGCAGCAATTTCTACAGAATTTTTGCCATAGTTTGAATAAGAGGCAAACTGTTTATCGGAATCAATGGCAGCTACCGAGATCAAGTTTGGTAAGGAAAAGGATGCAGGATAAGTTGGCTTTTTATCAATATTTACTCCACCATCGTCGTTATTCCCAGAAGAGCATACAAAGAGCATAGGAGACTTCATCATAGTAAGATAGAGTTCTTCATTGTAATTGGAAGAATTTAAACTAATATTACAAATAGAAGCACCCATATCGGAAGCATATTGAATGGCTTTAATGAGGGAAGAAGTTTTTCCTGTACCATTTTCTCCTCCAGTTACTTTTAATGGCAAAATTTTTATATTAATATTGGAAGCAACACCTGCAATTCCCACTCCATTGTCAGCAACTGCACCTATAATTCCAGCTACATGAGTGCCATGATTGTCATTATTTTTAGAATCTGCTAGACCATCTTTATTATAGCTACATAAGTCAGGAGAATTATTATAGAAGTTCCAGCCATGGATGTCATCGATGTAACCATTTCCGTCATCGTCAATGCCATTTCCACTAATTTCCTTATCATTTGTCCAAATGTGATCTTTTAAATCTTCATGTTCAATATCAACTCCAGTATCGATAACAGCAACGATAACTTCTCTGCTTGAGCGATAATAGGACCAACTTTCGCTTACACGAGTGAGGGCGAGCGGATCTTGTCCAGATAAATCATATCGCTTGTTGTTAGAAGAAAGGGGAGAGGTTGCTGCATAGGCAGTTGATGTTGACAAAAGAATAAAAGATAACAATAGGAAAAAACACATCTTTTTGTATAATACATTTGTTTTCTTATAATGCAAAGAGACGCCTCCTTTTGTTTGTTTCGTCATAGATAGTTTCATGTTTTACATTAAGATAATGAAAAAGGGATTTATTTTATCGCAAATGGAAAAAGAAAAAAGTATTTTCCGAATGAGAATGGAATTATAATGGAAAGATAATGAAGAAAATGGAAAAAAACGGAGAAAATCATGAGGGAATTCCAGTAAAAAATATTGACGTATGGGATGAGATGTGTTATGCTAAACAAGCATAGACAAATGGAAGAGGTCTTTTTTTTATGCCTTAATTTAACTTAATTAAAACGGAGGTGGAAGTTGTGCGCGTAAGAATTACATTGGCATGTACAGATTGTAAACAACGTAACTACAATATGACAAAGGATAAGAAAACACATCCAGACAGAATGGAAACTAAAAAATATTGTAGATTCTGTAGAAAACACACATTACACAAAGAAACTAAATAATCAGGCTGTAAAGGAAGTGATCGTATGGGAGAAGCTGAAAGAACAGAAAAAGCCCAGAAGAAGAACTGGTTTAAAGGACTCAAAACAGAGTTTGGCAAAATTGTTTGGCCTAAAAAGAATACCGTTGCAAAAGAGACAGCTACTGTCCTTGTGGCGGCTATTGTCCTTGGAATCGCAGTTGCAGTCTTTGATTTCTTTGTACAATACGGTATGGATTTACTGATTAAGTAAAAAGTAAAAAAAGTAAAGGTGGAACATATGGCAGAAGCAAATTGGTATGTAGTTCACACTTATTCAGGCTACGAAAACAAAGTAAAAGCCAATATTGAGAAAACAATTGAAAACAGACACTTAGAAGATCAAATCTTAGAAGTTATTGTTCCTTTGCAAGACGTAGTCGAAGTGAAGAACGGTACGAAGAAGAATGTTTCTAAGAAGATGTTCCCAGGATATGTTTTAATCAATATGGTAATGAACGATGACACTTGGTATGTTGTTCGTAATACAAGAGGTGTAACAGGATTTGTTGGACCAGGATCAAAACCAGTGCCATTAACAGAAGAAGAAATGCGCCCATTAGGAATCGATCTAGCAGCAGAGCGTGCAAAAGCAGCTGCTGTAGAAATTGATTTTGAAGAAGGAGATACAATTGAAGTTGTATCTGGAGCATGGCAAGGAACTGTTGGACAGATTAAAGCAATTAATCTTCAGAAACAAACAGTCTTTATCGATATCGATATTTTTGGACGTGCTACATCCGTTGAAATCAATTTTATGGACGTGAAAAAAATGTAACAAAGAATTCGTCTGTACGGAACAGACGGTGGGAGGGACATTCCCGCAAATACCACAATAATCAGGAGGTTAGCTATCATGGCAAAAAAAGTTACCGGTTATATTAAATTACAAATTCCAGCAGGTAAGGCAACACCTGCGCCACCAGTTGGTCCAGCTTTAGGTCAACATGGTGTAAATATCGTTGAATTTACAAAACAGTTCAACGCAAAAACTGCAGATCAGGATGGAATGATCATTCCTGTAGTTATTACAGTATATCAGGATAGAAGCTTCAGCTTCATCACAAAAACTCCACCAGCAGCAGTTTTATTAAAGAAAGCTTGCAATATCCAGTCAGGATCAGGCACACCAAATAAAGTAAAAGTTGCTACAATTTCTAAAGCAAAACTTCAAGAAATCGCTGAATTAAAAATGAAAGATTTAAATGCAGCAAGCATTGAAGCAGCTATCAGCATGATCGCTGGTACAGCAAGAAGTATGGGAATCACTGTAGAAGAATAATTTTCTTTAAAATTTGTTCGTTAGAAAGTTAAAAATTGATACAGTAAAGCAGAAGATGTCTTTTCAAAAAAGACTGACGGTAGAGTCTTGATAAGACATTGGATGGTTTCACAAGCAACTTAGTAAGTGGGAGGGTAGCTCCCGATAATACCACAGGAGGTTAATTTTAAAATGAAAAAAGGTAAAAGATATGTAGAAGCTGCAAAGCTTGTAGATAGAACAGCTACTTACGATGTAGCAGAAGCAGTTGCACTCGTAAAAAAATCAGCTAGCGCTAAATTCGATGAAACAATCGAAGCTCACATCCGTTTAGGTGTTGATGGTCGTCACGCAGATCAGCAAGTTCGTGGTGCGGTAGTATTACCACACGGAACAGGTAAAACAGTTCGCGTTTTAGTATTCGCTAAAGGAGCAAAAGCTGAAGAAGCTGAAGCTGCTGGAGCAGATTTCGTAGGCGGAGATGAACTCATCCCTAAAATCCAGAATGAAGGATGGTTAGATTTCGACGTTGTAGTTGCAACTCCAGACATGATGGGTGTTGTTGGTCGTTTAGGACGTGTATTAGGACCTAAAGGATTAATGCCAAACCCAAAAGCTGGTACAGTTACAATGGACGTAACAAAAGCGATCGCTGACATCAAGGCTGGTAAAATCGAATACAGACTTGACAAAACAAATATTATCCACGTGCCAGTGGGAAAAGCTTCCTTCACAGAGGAACAGTTAGCGGACAACTTCCAGACATTAATAGATGCAATCAATAAGGCAAAACCAGCAGCTGCTAAAGGTCAATATTTAAGAAGTGTTACAATCTCTTCTACAATGGGACCTGGTGTTAAATTAAACACAGTAAAACTTGCTTAATTGTCTTTATGGACTGCCACAAAGATAGGTGTTTTCAACTTGAAAACTTCCTGCCTTCTGTGGCAGTTTTTTTATGTTATCGCAAATGCTCGAGCGCGGCAAAGTGTACGTTGCTAGAAGTTATCGAGAGTCGCGAGGAGTGTTGGCGCACACTTTGTTCGATCATAAAATAGATAGTTTTTAATAAAAAAATGATTAGATAAGAGAAAAGGAGTCTGAAATGACCGAAGTATTTATTAAGGCGGGAACTTATATTTTAATTATTTGTCTTGCCTATTTTTTAAAGAAAATTGGATTTTTTAAAGAAGGAGAGCATAAAACGATCTCTAAGATTGTGTTAAATATTACATTGCCAGCAGCTATTTTATCTAGCTTTAACCAAGTAGAACAATTATCGGGTCAATTATTTTTTATCTTATTGGTAGGATTTTTAGGGAATGTGGGGCTTTTAGCAATTGCTTTCCTTATATGTAGAAAGAAATCAAAAGAAGATAAAATCTATTGGATGTGTAACAGTGCAGGATACAATATTGGATGTTTTACTTTACCATATGCCCAAGGTTTTTTAGGTCCAATTGGCGTTATTGTTACTTGTCTTTTTGATGCGGGTAATTCCATTATGTGTACAGGGGGAACTTACGCTGTTGCATCCGGAGTTATTGAAAATGGACAAGGAGAGAAAATTAATATTAAACAAACGTGTAAAAAGCTATTTTGCTCTGTACCGTTTGATTGTTACTTGATTGCAGTTATTATGAAATCATTTGAACTTCCATTTCCTGCGTTTGTGAATCAGTTAAGCACTACAATAGGCAATGCCAATGGATTTTTATCTATGATGATGATTGGAATGATGTTAGAAATTCATACGAACAAAGAATATTTAAAAAAAGTATTTTCTTTATTAGCGGTTCGTTATCTTTTTTCAGCAGTAATGGCACTTGTATTATACTATAGTCTACCATTTGCTGAAGATGTTAGAAAGACATTAGCAGTCATCAGTTTTGCACCATTGGCATCGTTAGCTTGTGTTTTTACTGAAAAATGTAATGGGGATACAGAGCTTTCTAGTATGACAAATTCTATTTCAGTTATTATTAGTATGATTATTATGACGGTATTGATTCTTGTGATTTAAGAAGTTTTATGTATTCTTCTTTTGTCAGTTCATAAAAATAATCATCAATAGCATTTCCAGAGGAATCTTTTTTGTTTGTGGAAAGCTTTTTTAGAAAATAAAATCCTGATTTTTCAATCACTCGTTTGGATTGACTATTATTTGAATAATGTGCTACTAAAATGCGGTCGTGTCCACAATCCATAAAAGCATAAGAAAGAACTGCTTGTACAACTTCTGGCATAATACCTTGTCCCCAGTGGTTTTCTGAGAGTACATAACCAAGCTCTATGATATCTCCAAATTCAGCATAAGTGCGGTGATGGAGTCCAACCGAGCCTATTACTTTATGAGTGGATTTTAATTCGATGGCAAGGGTTTCCTTTTCTTTGATAAAGAGAGAAAGAATTTCCTTGGATTCTTCCAGTGTTTCATGAGGTTTCCAACCTGCCATAGGGCCGACTTTAGGATTAGAGGCATAAGCATAGAGATCAGCAGCGTCCTCTTGTGTCCAATCCCTTAAAATGGTTCGCTTTGTTTCTAGTGTTTTCATAATGTTACAACCTTTCTCTAGCTTTGTTCGACTAGTTTTCTTATTCTATCATATGAGAATTGAGAAATCAAATGGAAAAACATAAAATCGAAAGAAATTTCATAGAAAAAATTAAATATGTTTAAGGAATTTTTATAGAAAAAACATAGATTGGACACAATTATTGTGTATAGTAATACTTGTAAGAGCTTTTCATATATTTGAATCCTCTCCCCCTCATTTATAGGCACCCTGAATCGTAGCAGGGTGCCATTTTTATTTCATAGGAAATGCCTTGTTGCATTCATTTGTAAAAGTGCCATTTCCTATGAAATAAAAAAGCACTACGTGCGAACGATGCGCAGTTCGCAATGGGGAAAAATGTAGAAAGAGATAACAAGATGGCTGCTCTTATGATAATAGCTTTTTGAAATTATAAATAATTAGGAAGTAAAATCGAAAGAAAATGTTTAAGAAATTCATATTTCTTTAAGAGAAAGAACACAGATTAAACACAATTATTGTGTATAGTAATACTTGTAAGAGCTTTTCATATATTTGAATCCTCTCCCCCTCATTTATAGGCACCCTGAATCGCAGCAGGGTGCTATTTTTTTATGTTATAGACTAACTATTAAAAGTCAAGTCTAAAAATGAAATTTTTTGAATGAATTGTAGAAATGCATTTCAGATATAATGGAACCTTGAAAACTGCATGACAAAAAGAGTGTCATTGCTGGCACTCAAAAAGGAGA
>DVIZ01000119.1 GCA_018710905.1 Candidatus Scybalomonas excrementigallinarum
GCTGTTACACCATAACCAATGGCTTTAATTCCTGGTAAAGAGGTGTTAAAGGCGCTAGAACCATTGACCTGCCCTTGAGCATTAAAAGAGAGACCAAAGCCGATATCAATATAAGTCTTTTGGTCTGCCAGTTGATCAAGAGTCTTTTGCTGGTCTGGATCCGTTGTGGAAACAGGAATTCCACGATATAAAAGGGTGTTTGTAGTCGGATCGAGGGAAAACGGTTTATTCTTTCCGTCTCCGCCCGCTAATACATAACTATCTTCATAAGAGCTATTTAAACTGAGCAACATAGAATTTTGTTTTGTTCTAAGAGCCGTTGCATAGGTTTTTCGCTCGGCAGAAGTAATGCCACCACTTTTTACACGGACGAGGTAATCTTTTAAAATTTCTTGTGTCTCTGTATTAATTTCTCTTAAAGAATTTTCCTGTACATCTTGGCGAGAAATCATATCTTTTACGGTATCTTGGTAATCTTGGTTTGCTGTATATTTTCGATAGAGCTGCGTTTCACGAAAAGCAGCTGTTGGGTTTTCCGAAGCTTTGCTAAATTTTCGTCCCGTTAAGACTTGCATACGAGCGGAGTCCAAATTGGAAAGAGAAGAAGCAAGCTGGGATTTATAATTTCTTATAACACTTCCGTTTGTAATTCTCATAAATACTCCTTTCAGCGTTCATATGGTTAACGTCCAACAACACCGGTACTATTGATCAAAATGTCAAGTGCTTCATCTAATGCTGTCATAAGACGAGCTGCTGCACTATAAGACTGTTGATAGTGCATAAGGCTGATCGCTTCTTCATCAAGGGAAACACCTGATAAATTATCACGAGAGTTTGAAATTTGATCGGCAACATTTAGTTGACTTTGAAGCAGAGTAGTTGTTGAT
The DNA here is from genome assembly GCA_018710905.1 of Candidatus Scybalomonas excrementigallinarum. Taxonomy (GTDB): domain Bacteria; phylum Bacillota; class Clostridia; order Lachnospirales; family Lachnospiraceae; genus Scybalomonas; species Scybalomonas excrementigallinarum. Next base: position 891 of record DVIZ01000119.1, read on the forward strand.
TTTGTGTCAATGGCAAGTGTATTTTGTAGATCACTATAGCAATCAATAAAACTTCCAGTAAAAAATGTTAAATTTGTTGTCCCAGTCTGGAAGGTAAAGTTTTGATTGCTACTTAATTGATTGATTATGTTTAAAATACATTCATTATCGGTTGTCTCTGGAGTCCCATCTGGGTTTTTGTTCGTTGTATTAATAATGGAAATTGTCCCATTTCGCCATTCTGGGTTAATTTGTATATTGGAAATGGATAAGTCCTTTGTTGTATCAATTTTTGTAAAAAGGGCATATTGTTCTGGATTATTAAGTCCTAGTTGTTTTGCAGCATCGATATTCAGAGCATTTAGTTGTTCGGTAAATTGACAAACCATCGCTTCCATAGAAGTTTCATAATAACCAAAGCCTTTCGTATCGGTTGCGGGAACATCAAAAATACTAGAACAGTTAAGCATTTCAATCGTTCCCTTTAATGAGCCACTTTCTAATAAAACAGATTGATTGGAAATCAATTGTTCGGTTGTACAATTGCCTGCATCATCTTGTGCTGTTGTAAGAGAGAGGCTTGTAACTTTACAAGAAGGGGAATCCTCCACTTGAATCTGAATAGAGCCAATTTGATTATCTCGAATGAGTGTTAATGTATTCCCATCCGTCGTCTGTAGGTTTACATTTAATAAATTGACTTTATGTCCAGAACCAACATCGTTTTCTAAATAGGTTACATGAATGGGAAGATAATTGGATAGTTCATCCAACAAAAGGTTTCTTTCATCCATAAGTTCAAGTGCTGGGTTACCGATAATATCACTTGTTTTAATGGATGCGTTTAACTCTTGAATACGAGAGAGAATATCATTAATCGAGGTGATATCCGTTGTTTTTAAGCTCTCAGCAGTCATTTCTTTTGTGCTTGTTAATTCCGTTTCATTGACATGAAATAAATTGAGTAACACTTCCATAGAAGCTCTTGTAGCACTATCGTAAGACTTTTCTCCTGGGTTTTGAGAAAGTTTTTGAAGCTGAGAGGAAAGATCATTAAATGCTGTTTGGATGGCATCTCGATCCGTCTCATCAAAAATATCTTCTAATTGTTCCAAAATACTTTGTTTGGCGTCTGCACTTCCTACTTTGGACATTTGGTTTCGATATTGTATATCTAAAAAAGAATCTCGAACTTGTGAAATCCCAGTAATTTCAACACCAAAACCTGCACGCTGGTTTGTGGAAGTGGAACTTGTGGAACTGCTGCGAAAGTTTAAGCTCATAAGATCAAGCCGTTGTCTTGTATAGCCAGAAGTGTTAATATTAGCAATGTTTTGTCCTGCAACATCTAAAGCACGCTGACTTGCATTTAATGCTAGTTGTGCAGTTGTAAAACCTGCAAAAGTAGATCGTATCATAAAAACCTCCGTTAAATTTTTTTCGAATGAAAAGTCCCTGTTTGTTTCTTTTCTTTAGAAGGAACTTTTTGGTGGGCCAATGCTTTTTCAATGGTATGTAAATTGATCTCTATCATTTTTTTTGCATTTTCACTGACCTCTTGGAGAAGAAGCATTCGTTCTTTAAACCGTGGAAAGAGAAGAAGTAATTGTTCTCTTTCTTTTCCAGAACTTTGTTCTAATATTTGTTGAAAGGATAAGGAGGAAAATCCAAGCTCTTGTTGGAGTTGTTCTCGTTTTTTATCGAAGCCTCGAAGTTTTAAAATAAAAACTTGTTCTTTTTTCATTGCCTCTTCTACAAAAGTAACGCGATTTTTTTTTGCTGCCATCAATTTTTCCTGTTCGATTTCGATGAGAGCATCAAATAAGGCAATATAGTCATTTAATAATTTTATAAAATTTGAAAATTGATCCATGGAATCCTCCTATTTTAATAAAAGAATTTTATTCGCAATCGTAATACTATCTGGCTTATAAGTGCCAGATTGTATTTGTTGCTGTAACAGGCGCAGTTTTTCTTCCCGATCTGGGTCTGCGCATTTATTATTAATATCGTTTAACATAGAAGTCGTTAATTTTTTAGTAAATATTTGATCGCTAATTTCCTCTTCATTAGAATGGATGGTAACAGTATCAAAATTTTTTTTAACACAATTTGAAAAAGAGTTCGTTTGATTGACATTTGTAGATTGTTCTTTTACAGGAACAATCGGATTAAATGAAATTTTCATATTGGTCACACACTCCTTAAAAAAGACTTCTTTCAATAATATCGACCGATAATTTTAAAAGATTAAGAAGAATAATAAGATACTTATTTTAAAATAATGGAATATTTTAAGTATAACCGATAAATAAGGAGGCGTCGAGCAGAACTGTGATATTTCTATGTTGACTCGACGCTATGTTTCAGTAAAAAGTTTAAAAAGTGTGTTTCTCATTTTAAATTTTAATAAGAAAAAATGGAAGAGTAAGGCAGGGAAAGTTCTATTTTTGTTCCAGACAACGGTTCACTTATAATGAAAATTTTTCCATTTAAAGAAGTGATAATCTGGGAGACGATATCCATGCCAATTCCACGGCCAGAGAATTCCGATACCTGTTGTTTCATAGAAAATCCGGGCAAAAAAATAAGCTCTAAAATTTCAGAATGGCTATAAAGAGAAGGGGACTTTTTTAATAATCCACATGACTTTGCTTTTTCTAAAATTTTATTAGTATTGATCCCATATCCATCATCTTGTATCGTTAATGATAGACCAAACGAATTTAGGGCTGCTAAAATAGAGATGGTCCCAATTTCATTTTTGCAGGCGGCTACCCTTTCTTGTGATGTCGATTCAATGCCGTGATCCATTGCATTTCGAATGAGATGAATACAGGCGGTATTTAAAGCGTCAAAGGCAGGTTTTGTAATCATTAAGTCTTCTCCAGAAGTAAGAAAGTGTACTTTTTTTTGGAGTTTTTCTTCTAACGTATGGAGAAGTAGTTCCATTTTTTCAAAGAGCAATGAAAGAGGAATTAAAAAGAAAGAAGAGGCGTGATGCTCTAGCTCCATGGAGAGTTCTTGGAGATGTTCTAGTTCAAGAAATACGCCAGAAGTTTTTGGTAATTCCTCGCTTAAAGTATGATATAATGTAGATTGACATTGCATGATTTGGGTGGCTAGTTGTTCAAGAGATTCGAACTTGCTAGCTTGGACGACGAGAGAAGAAGGTAAATTCGGTTTTCTATCAGAATCTTTCGAAGATACTAAGCCATTTTCAAGACCAGTCTCACCATGCAAGGGTGAGGAGGTTTCGACATCGAAAACAGGAAGTTCCGTAATTGCGGTTACGTCAAGGTTATGTTCTAAATGTTGTCGTGCAGTTTGTAATTCCTCTTTGGTTGGAAAACAAAGGAATAATCCTTGTTTTTTTAAAATGTCATTTGAACTTTTCTCTAAATCCGTAGGATAATATTCAAAGGAAAACTCCTCTTTCATTAAAGAGGCGACGATAACGAAAGAGCGAGCTCGTTCCATATCGATATCATCGGGAAAGTGTAATTGAAGGATATAAGAGCTAGAAAAAGGAAGGGAAGGACAATCGGATAATTTCTCGTCTTTTTTCTTTTTTCTTTTATTCGAAATATCCTTAATTTTTTCAGCGAAATGGTCGATATTTGAACCAAGAGTTTGTTGATTTTCTATCGAGTTAAGTTCCGCTTGTAAAAAACTTGAAAAAGAATATAAAAGTTGCAATAATTCTTTTTGTAGTGGTTGAGAAATCCTATGGATTCCATGGGACTGTATATGGGAAAAAAGATCTTCTATTTTATGAGCCACTTCGGTAATAGAAGAAACTGGCATCATAGAAGAGGAACCTTTCATTGTATGTAAAATGCGGAATAATTCTTGAAGATTTTCAGAAGAGAAATATTGATTTTCTTTCACTTCTAATAAAATTGCATCAAATTGTTCAAGAAAGGAATGAGTTTCTATAAAATAGAGTTGTATCAGCTGTTCCATGTTATGATTCATAGCATACCACCTTATAAAAAATTTTAATATAGATGAATATCGACATAAAATGAAAAAAAATAATAGTTTTAATGATAGTAGGTGAAAATAAATGGCAAATATTTTAAAAGTAACAACGCCACAAGTTGGATATGATAATACAAATACAAATGTAAAAAATAACCCAACAACTCAAAAAAAGATTGGGATACAAGCAGGAGAGAATATAGAAGGGATCTTAAGTAAGGAAAATCTGAATGAGATTTTGAATGCCGAAGAAAAAAAATATTTTGCAGAATCAAACTTTGGAAGTTTTTTAGAAGCTATGAAAAAAACTCCAAAAGAAGGAGAGATTGTCTCAAAATTATTATTTCAAGATTTTGATAAAATGTTAAATGTCGGAATGAATCTTGGATTTTCAGAAGAGATTTCAAAGTTTTTAGATAGTATAAAACAATCACCAGAAAGTTTAAATCAGTTTCTAAAAGAACAGTTAAAAAGTACAACACGATTTCAAGGAGAGTTTTTCGAAAAAGTTCGTATGATTATGAATCAAACAGATTCTGTGGACCTTCGATCAACGATTTTAGATTTTATGAAACGTTATGTGGATATGACTTGTGGACAACATTTATTAAAACAAATGTCTTATCATTTAACAGAAATTCAAAAATATATGTTTCGTGCGGATAAAGAAAGGCTTGAATTGTTAAAGCAACAACTGAATCAAGAGGCGCCATTAGGGGATACAAAAGGGAATGAACAAATATTAAAAAGAGCGATTCTTCCATTTTTAGGAGCGTACATTAAAAAGACTCATGACTTTGGAGCGATACGAGAGCAGATTTCTTTATTGATGATTCAAGTGGCACGATATGAAAATGGCAATAAAGATGAATTGTTAAAAGTTTTTCAAGTATTAAAAGGATATCGAGGGTTTTATCAAGTATTCGGTGATTTAGATGAAGCTACTTT